>JAKLQB010000797.1 GCA_022013615.1 Desulfobacterales bacterium
GCCTTTTTCGTAACCGAAAAGCTCGCTTTCAAGAAGTGTGAGAGGCAGGGCAGCGCAGCTCACCTTGATAAAATTGTTAGTGCGCCTTTTGGATTCATGGTGAAGCAGGCGGGCGACCACTTCCTTTCCGGTTCCCGTCTCTCCCATTATCAGGACATTTAAGGCCGTATCCGATAAGGCTGTATCCGAGACCATGGTAATTAATTCCCGGATCTTGAGTATTGAGGGATGCTTGCCGATTAAATTATTTTTCATAATGGTAAATTTTTACATACTTTTGCAGTTTTGTCAATATCTTTAATCAGAAATCAGAGGTCAGAAGACAGAAGTCAGGGGTCAGAAATCAGAAAACAGAAGACAGAAAACAGAAGACAGAGGACAGAGGAATATAGCCGCAAAAAGGCACAAAACACACAAAAAGAATATTTTATATATTGGAAAGCCTTTGCTCTATAGGCCCTCAGAAGAATGAACGGCGATTTAACTTTTTACAACCTGTTTGTTTCCGGCGTATCCTGACTTAAGAATTAAAAGATTGAGGGATTTGGAGATTGAGTTTCTTATCTATGAAATTCTGTCTACTTTATTTGAATAGACGGAGCGGAGCGACTCCTCAAATCGTCAATATTCAATTTGGTTCCGGCTTCGCCGGGTTAGGCACTTTTCCGGTTTATCCGGTTTTGGATTTCACAATTGATTTTAACAACTGACTGTGACAATATCGGTGCGCATTGCTGTATCAACAGCTAAATTGTTACAATGGGATTTATCTTGAAAAAAGAGGGCCCTTATACAAAGCATGTTTACTGGTTCACAAAGGATGAGGAGGCAGGGCTGAGAAAAAAACTTGCTGCTCATGACACAAAACTGAAGTCAGCTAAAGGGATTGCCTGTACGCCACTGGATGTGATTAACAAGATTTCAAGCGTCGCGCCGGACGTATGGGATGACACATGCTGCAGGCAGGGAAGCTGGTACCGGACCTCGGACAAGAACGGTCTGTACTTAGTGGTCAGCTCATTCGAACTTGCGGGATTCGAAGATCAGAAGGCTGCTACCATTACTGAATCAGACTTTGTCCCACCCCGCCTCGCCAGCATAAAAGACAAGCAGTCCCTTTTCCAGGACTCCTCGCTTAAGAGTCGTATCCCTGAAGAATGGCAACACGTCGAAGACATTGAAAAAAGAATATACTTGAGATGGGCAAGGAGGCTTGGATCTGACGTCCAGGACTATGACTTTCTTTATCTCTCTCACACGGCCAATCACGCCAATTTCATAAACCCGCGGTTTTTTGTCCCTCACAGTAATGGAATTATTCCATACTCCATTGATCGGAGTGCCCATCTTTGTTCCTGCTGTGTGGAACTCTTCCAGGTCATTGGAAGTGAATATAAGAAGAAATTGGTTGCCCCATGCCCAGGCGCCACTATTTTTTCTCGGTTGAAACCAGACCGCTACCTGCTTGTAAAGAAAGCTTGAGTTTAAGAATGGAAACCTATTTCAGGAAATATTACAATCAGATCTTTTCAGATCCACAACAACTGTTGAATTTGACTATTCGGGTCTTGGCTATATTGGTGGCTGCTGCCATCGGCTGGTGGATATTCAATGTCATAACAAAAAAAATAAGAAACAAATACCATGACCGACCTTTTTTCAAAAATAACGACCACCTCTTTTTCCTTGTAAAACGGGCTGGTCACTATTCCATACTTGCCCTGGCAGGTATATGGCTGGTGAACCTGTTCAAGGCTCCCTTTGTTGAAAGAATCTTTTTTGCATTCCTGATTATTCTCCTGACATCTATTGCCAATAGCATAGTCAACAGCTTTCTCCCGTACCTGGAACACCATATTGCGGCAAAGACAAAAACCGCTGTGGATAATGTGATCCTGGATCTGTTTAAAAAGTTTTCAGGCATTATTATTTACACAATTGGCGGTATTATGGCCCTTGATGCGATGGGCTTTAATATTATGCCTTTTGTCGCCGGCGCAGGTGTAGCCGGCATTGCCATTGGTTTTGCGGCCAAAGATACGCTTTCGAACCTGATTGCAGGTGTTTTATTGATCATAGACAGGCCTTTTGAGGTGGGCGACCGTATTGAAGTCTGGTCGGCCCCGAAAAACGCAGCCACCTGGGGGGATGTTATTCATATAGGGCTCAGGGCCACAAAGATCCGGACCACCGACAACATTGTGATTATCATTCCCAACAACGAAATCATGAAGCGGGATATTATCAATTACACTACCGTGACAAAGGAGATCAGGGTTCGTATCCCCATTGGCATTGCCTATGACGCTGATATCAAAAAAGCCAAAGAGCTTATTATAAAAACTGCCCTGGAATTGGATTGGGTTATGCAGGAACCGGCACCCAAGGTGGTGGTCAGGAATTTTGGGGATTCGGCCGTTGATCTGCAGGCGAGAATATGGATCAGCAGGCCCCGACGAAGGATGGATACCATATCCCATGTGACAGACCGCGTGAGGGAGGTTTTCCAGGAGGAGGGTATCGAAATCCCTTACCCGAAGCGGGATATCTACATAAAGAAAGAAAAATAACTTAAAGTTCTTTTGCCAGTTCTTTCTGTACCTGATCGAACTGAATGCCAATAATATAGTTCCCACTTGCTTTTTCTTGAGAGTGGATCACTTTTCCCTGCATGGCATAGACAATGTCTTTGACGGCAATTTCCATTTCCATCACGGAATCGCAGTTTATGGCCTCATAGACTTCCACCCCCACACCCATAAGGCTGAGATTAATGGTTCTGGCCATGGAAACACCGGTTTTTTGGACTCCGCCTTCCTTGTTGATATAAGATAAAAGATAAAGGGCTTGTAGTCTGGGATAACGCCTCCTTTCCTTTCCGCCTTTTTCTCCTTTGCTCATATATGCCCCCTTTTTGGTGATTTACTTTTTTTTTGCAAACAAGTATACGTCAAAATATCTTGTGTGTCAAATGGAACCGGCTCTCAACATGTTGTGACTGTTGGTGTTTTTTGAAAAGGATTAACCATCAGCCGACATCATGCAAGTGTTCCAGGAAGATGAAAGAAACATTCCCCTTCCTCCATTTTCCCTCTCTTGAGACAGCCATTACCATAAATCCGGCATTTTGAAGACAGCTCCTTAATTGTCACTGCAAGCTGCTCTTCGTTCAGTACCCCGCTTTTGATCAGCTTCACAAGGGCCTTTATCCTGAAGCGGTCCATTCCCTTATGGCAGGCGGATAATTGGTCCGGGTGTCCACCCTCCTTGACAACAAGCGCCTCCTTAATCAGGTGTATAGGATAACGGCAGGAAATCCTGAGCCACAGATCATAATCTTCACAAACAGGAAGATCTTCATCGAAAAACCCTACTTCGTCCAGAAGGGATCGCTTCAGCATCACTGCTGAAGGACTCACCAGGCAGAGTTTCAGGGAGGGCTCGAAAATGTTACCAGAAGGTTTAAGATGTTTTTTCATGGGGTTGACGCGACGTCCGTTTCTGATCCATACCTCTTCGGTCTGGCATGCCACGGCTTCAGGATGTTCATCAAAAAAACAAACCTGCACAGCCAGTTTTTCCGGAAGCCAATGGTCGTCGGAATCCAGAAAGGCGATCAGGGGCGCACCTGATCCCTTGATACCCGTATTTCTTGCGGCCGAGACTCCGAGATTGGATGAATGGGCCACATAGGTTACAAGATCGTTAAACTGTTCAACCTCCTTTTTAGTCCCGTCTGTTGACCCATCATCCACCACAATGATTTCAACGTCGGTAAAGGTCTGGGAAAGGACGGACGAGATCGCCCGAACTACTTTCTGAGCCCTGTTGAACGTAGGGATGACAACACTTACGGCTGCCATTACATGGCCTGCCAGATCACGGCCAATAACCCGGCCAGGAAAAAGTTCCCTTCCACCAAGGCTTCAAAGGCAATATCAGGATAAATCCAGGATCTTTCATAGGCCACCAGGCAAAGGGCTAATGTGAATAACGGTACGAGAAAGAGGAATGAAAAGGAATTCACCAGGCCGAATATGGGAGCGCCACAGAGAATGATGGCGCTTAAAAAGATGAGCATTTTCAGGAGGAGTAATGTCTTTTTTTCACCCAGTGTAATGGGCAACGTTTCTGAGCCAACGATAAGATCTCCCTGGACCCGAATGATGTCGAAGAAGGCTGACCGACTATAGCCCATAAAAAAGACGGTTAAAATACTGACTATCGCTGGGGGCCACACGATACTATTAACCTCCAGTAATGGCAGTATGGTGATAATAACTGCCCAGGCAAGGGCTTCAGATAAAGTCCTGGACCCGGGAATATCTTTGATCTTGGAATATGGTGCCTTGTGTCGAATGCTTTCGGGCACAAGAGGAATACTGTAAATCATGCCCAGCATACTTAACGTGCTCAGGGCCAAAAAAGTCATTAAGCCAATGCTATAGGACAGTACGAGCGCCGTTACGATGGCGGCTATCCCCATGGTGATCAATAGATATTTATATTTTTTGAGGAATGCTGCACGTTCCGGATCACTATAGGCGCTGGCCCCTTTGTCCAGAAAGCGATTGAAGGCGTGCATGGCATAAATATAAAGAAAGGTCAAAAAGGGAAAAATGAAATCCGGCTTCCTATCGGAGAGGATAGTAACGGCGTAGGCAAAGCAGAAAGCACCGGATGCCACGGCGAGATTGCTTAGAACCAGAAACTTAAAGGCCTTCCTCGACCAGCGAAAAAGAGAGCCCTCCCTCCTGCCCTTGATCCCTTCCAACTCCCTGCCAACATTTTTGATCATCCAGTTGGGGGTGGAGGCACCAGCGGTAACCGCGATCAATTCCATTTCACGGAGTTTTTCTTTATTTAGATCTTTTTCGGTTTCAACGTGGAAAGTGGGTATACCAGCACTTTTCGAAACCTCAACAAGCCGCCGGGTATTCCCGCTATGGTAGCCGCCCACCACTACAAGGGCGTCAACATGACCTGCCAGGGACCGCACCTCTTCCTGTCGCTCCCGGGTGGCATCACAGATGGTATCGAAAACCAGGAGATCAGGGTATCGTTCCTTGAGGGCCTTTACAACCTGGCGATAGTTTTCTTCATTCTGTGTTGTCTGGGCAACGACAAATATCCTGTCGACATGTGGTAAAGAGGAGACCCCTTCTGCGCTCTGTATAACATGGACCTGGCCTTTGCTGTAACCCATAAGGCCAATCACCTCGGCATGGTCCTCGTCTCCCACAATCACTGCTGTATAGCCTTTTTTGGTATGGTAGCGGATAATTGCCTGGACGCGGGCAACTTTGGGGCATGTGGCATCAATTATTTTGAGCTTTGTCCCTCTGAGGGCCTGGCGTTTTTGAGGAGGAATACCGTGGGCCCTGATGACGATCCTGCCTGTGTGTAACCCGTCTAAATCATCTACAGGCTGCACCCCTTTAGAAGCGAGCAGATCAAGGACCTGGTTATTATGTATAAGAGGGCCAAAAGTGAAAAGAGGGTCATCTCCCCTATTGGCCTCTGTCAGAACCATTTCCATGGCGCGACGGACACCCATGCAAAACCCAGCGGTTTTCGCAAATTTTACCTTCATATCTTCTCGTCTTCTAAAGTTGAAAAGTATTGATCCAGTGCCGAGATAAGCGTATTCCAATCCTTGATGTGAGTGATCAGCCCACGAAATCTGCTGCTGTGGGGAAGCCCCTTTGTATACCAGAGGAGAAGGCCTCGCATGGTTTTGGCAGCCCTGTGTTCCCCAATTGAGACGGACAGCAGGCGAAAGTGCTCCATGATGAGGGTCCTGCGTTCATGAAGTCCAGGTTGACGTATTGCACAGCCATCTTCCATATCAAGAGTCTGCTTGAAGATCCAGGGATTACCAATCGCTCCCCGGCCTATCATTACCCCATCGCATCCGGTTTGCCTTTTCATTTGGAGGGCAAGAGATGGGTCGAGGACATCCCCATTTCCGATAACAGGGATTTTCAACTGTTCCTTGACATCAGCAATAATGTTCCAGTCAGCCTTTCCTGAAAATCCCTGTTTTACAAAACGTGGGTGGATCGTGACGGCATCAGCGCCACAGTCTTCTATGAGCCGGGCTGTTTCAACTGCAACAGATTTATCTATAGACCATCCAGCCCGTATCTTCACCGTCAATGGAGCCTGACAGGACCGGCGAACAGCAGTGACAATCTCCTTTACTCTCTGAGGGGAAAGGAGGAGTGCTCCTCCGGCACCAGTTTTAATAATCTTTTTTACAGGACAACCCATATTAATGTCCACAATGTTTGCCCCTGCTTTGACCACAATTCCAGCAGCTTTTGCCATTACCTCAGGCTTAGAGCCAAATATCTGGACAGAAAGGGGCCTTTCATCGGGATGGCTTTTTAAATAACTTAGGGTTGTTTTTTGACCTCGCATCAGTCCCTCAGCGCTGATCATTTCAGTAGTGACCAGGCCGGCACCCAGCTTTTTGACAATAAGACGAAATGGCAGGCTGGTTATACCTGCCATGGGGGCCATGATAAGCCAATTTTCTAATTTTAGGGAGCCAATTTGTAACATAAAACCATATTAAATGGCTGCCAGGAAAAAAACAACGTTCAAATATTTAACAAAAGGAATATTTTCCATTTTCCATACTTTTAGGATTAGGAGTTTCATTACTTGATGCATGGATAGATGCAAGCTTTTTCTATAACGATTCATTTTTTGATCAAATATTACGGCCATCGAAATTTGAAATATATATTAAATGTTTAATCTTTATGATATGTATTATATTTGGATTTTTCGTAATAAAAATAAAAAAAAGCGAAAAAGAAAAGATAATTCAAAATTTACAAAAAGCAAATCAAGAAATTAAAATTCTTAGGGGAATTTTACCTATATGTTTACTGTGCAAAAAGGTTAGAAATGATAATGGATATTGGCAACAGGTTGAAGAGTATATTCGTGATCATTCGGAAGCAGTATTTTCACATGGGTATTGTCCTGAATGTTACAAAAAAGAATGTGAAGCAGTTGGAAGTCCTGATTCAGAGTGAACTTAATAAGTTTAAAAACGGATTTAATCTATAACGGATATAGGGGACGGGATATAGGGGACATCCATAAGATTATAAAATTAATCGTGAAACAAGGAATATGATCGAGACACGTATTAGTGAGCAGGTATTCGAGAAGTTTCCAGGATTCAGGCGGGGCATTGTCTTTGCCCGAAACATCCAGAATGCGGGGAGCTCCCAAGAGCTGGAATCATTGCTTAATGAGGCGCTTGAACAAGCGGCAAGCGCACCAGTCGACCTCAAGGTTGATCCTCGAACAAAGGTCTGGCAAGACACCTATCGAGAGCTTGGCGTAAATCCCAATAAGTTCCCTCCGGCACATCTGGCTCTCTTGAAACGCGTTCAGAAACCTGGGGCGAAAATTCCATTTATCAATAAGGCGGTCGCCATTATGAACGATAACTCCATTAGGGGGGTCCTTCCGGTTGGGGGGGATGATGTTATTCAGGCGGGCAATACCCTGGAACTGCTCTTTGCGGATGGAGGCGAGATATTCACACCGTTGAGCGATCCTGAAAAACAGGAACAACCCGACCCCGGCGAGGTGATATATATCGTGGCCGAGACTGGTGAAGTCATGTGTCGCCGCTGGAACTGGCGAAACGGCTACCATACAAGAATCACCGAGGAGACACAGACCATGTTAATGAATATCGATGGTCTGGGTGAGGATATCGAGAGTCATACCCTGGCGATGCGTGACAGGGTTGCGCGAATGCTTGAAGAGTTCTGCGCGGCGGAAACCCAAACAGCGCTGTTAACCCCCACCCAGCCTTTCCATCGCTTTGAGACTTCATAGGCGTCAGGTCTCAAGGGGCTGTTGCTCAAATAATGTTTAGACATATTATCCTTGACTTAAAATAATTTAGATTATATAAACAAAACAAAATTGATTTCCACCTTCAACAAAGAGGGATTATGCGATAAACAACGTAAAGCCCAATTTCTGGTAAGAGATTGGGCATTTTTTTTGGTGTGGAGTCCATGATGATTACAGCTATAGTCTCGGGGGGACAATCGAGCGCTGATAAATGTTGGACTGGAGATTGGCATCCCTCACAGAGGATGGATACCCATTGCATATAGATTTTTCGGAGCCAAATCGACGCTTCTGATTTGCGAATGTAAGCTATTGTTTATCTGTAATGAGTGATACGGAATGAAAACCATAGGATATTGAATTATATAAGGACGGAAATCACTGTTTCATGAGGAATTTGTATCTTTCGCGATTTTACGGTTTGCCGGATATCATTCCTATATGATGATATCCGGTTAGGAAAATCTCAAAAAATAAAAAATTGCTTGTGAAGGCTAATAGTTTTAGAAATTAACCGTAAACCATATAATCACTTGTTAGCCCAGAATTTCAGGAAAACTGTCTATGAAGAAATGTCTATATACGTATAGAGTTCTAAATCGGAATAGCCCGCCTGATGACAACACCGAGTCAAAAGAGCACATTATCCCTTACGCCCTGGGTGGCAGCAATGATTTCGTAACATATGACTGCTCAAAGAGAGCGAACAATGATTTTGGCAGAGACATAGATGCTCCTTTTGTGGCTTTACCGATAGTTGGTTTCAAGCGCCATGAATTTGGCATACAGGGTCAGAGCGGCAATGTCCCGCCAATCGAGATGAAGGCCACAGTAGTTGAACTGAACGAAGAAGGAACCATGGTTTTCCCTCATGAGGGTAAACCATATGTCAACCTACCACTCAAGCCAAATGGAAGTATGTCTGAAGGAAGAATTGCCTTCAACAGACCACCCGAAAAGGTAAAAGCAGCGGTAAATGGCCTCCTTAAAAAAGCTAATCGTAAAGGATTCACCGTTCTGGCCCAAGATCTATCTCCAATCACAGACAGCACTACCTGCACTCAGAGTGCCACGAGGCAAACTGGGCAGACTGTGCAAGTTGATATGAAGCTTGGTATAGGCAACTTCTTTGAACCATGGGCA
>JAKLQB010000798.1 GCA_022013615.1 Desulfobacterales bacterium
AGCCACTTTTTTCGTTTAAAACCCATCAACATTAACACACCCAAAACGATGATCACTGCCCAAATCACAGGGTAGGCCCAGTGCCAATCCAGTTCGGGCATGTATTTGAAATTCATCCCGTAAATGCCTGCAATAAAAGTCATGGGCATGAATATGGTGGCGATAATGGTTAGGACTTTCATCACCTCATTCATTTTGTTGCTCACGCTCGAAAGATACACATCCAGTGTTCCTGAAAGCATATCTCGAAACGTTTCGATGGTTTCGATCACCTGAATGGTATGATCATACACATCTCTGAGATAGATATTCACATTGTCCGTGACCAGGGATGATTCCCCTCGTTGCAGGGCGTTGATTGCCTCTCGCAAAGGCCAAACAGACTTCCGCAGGAAGATCATGTCTCTTTTGGTTCTTTGAATCACCTGAAGCGTTTCAGGTGTTGGCTGGGATAAAACTTCATCTTGAAGAACTTCTATTTTTTCCCCATATTTCTCAAAGACGAGAAAGTAATGGTCTACAACTGAGTCAATTAACGCATATGTTAGATAGTCACACCCCATTTTTCTGATTTTTCCCTTACCATTTCTTATCCGTGCTCTAACAGCATCGAAAACATCTCCTTCGCGTTCTTGAAAAGTGATCACGAAGTTGGGTCCCAAAATCAAACTGACCTGTTCCGACTGCAATTCCTCCTTCGCTTCATCATATCTCAGCATCCTCAAAACAAGAAATAAATAATCATCGTAATCCTCCAATTTCGGCCGCTGGTCGGAGTGTACAATGTCTTCCAGCAGCAAGGGATGGATGTTGAAGGCTTTACCAAATTCTTCAATAACTGTGACATCATGAATCCCACTGACATTTATCCACGTGACTGTCGGTTTTTCTTTGAAGGGCAGACATTCGCCGACCGTTGCAGCGTCTTTTTCCTGAATTTGGCTTTCGTCATAATCGATCATGGAGATGTTCACTTCTTCAGTCTTTTTTTCACCAATATGAACGAGCGTCCCAGGGGAAAGTCCCGCCTTTTTTGAACTCCTTTTGTATAGTTTCATTATGGTTTTTCTCCTCCTGAAGTCAGTTTGTCCTTAAGGAACATTAAGAGTTCAAGAAAGACTACTTTTTAGACCCCTTTGAATGCTCTTCAATGAGGGTCTTCAGCACCTCGCCTTCAATCATTTCCTTGTCGAGAAGTATTTCGGCGCCCTTGTCAAGGATACCCCACACGCGCTCTTCTGACGCACGACCACCTAAGAGCGTGGCAATTTTATTCAGAAGTTCTGTTTTTGTCATAAGAAAACGATCCTCTGTGGGTACCTGCATTGTGTAGCCCAGAGCCGCGATTCCACGGGGAATAATGGAGATTTTCTGAACCGGATCCGTCCCCGGCAAAGACAGGGCAACGATCGCATGTCCCAGTTCATGAGAGGCGACAATTTCGCGTTCATGTTTGTTGATCAGATGATTCTTTTTTTCGAGTCCCGCCATGACCCTTTCTACGGCCTCTTCAAATTCCGACATACTCACCTTTTTCTTCTGTCTCCGAACCGCAAGAAGGGCTGCTTCATTCACCAGATTGGCCAGGTCAGCACCCACTTGGGTCTATCTCTCACTTATAGCATGGCGGGCCGCCAGAAGGAGGCTCGTGGGGCCGTCGCGGAACTCCTCAGGTTGAACCCCGATTTATCTATAAATTACTTGGCCAAGACAATACCTATCAAAGATCCACCCACTATCGCGTAAATAATTGAGACTCTCCGCAAGGATAGGTTAAAGTGAGGAGAGTGAAGTAGTAGAGAAAATCAGTATAGCAATTTTTTTTAGTCCCTTTGGACAACGAAAATGTCTAACATACTTGCCATACTCCATCATTTAATATTAATAAACTTTTTGCAAGATTACAAGTGCTAGTTGTGAGTTTTTAAACTTCTGAAAAGTGCGGACCCATAGCAGAAATCTATACTTTTTGTTGCAATGTCGGTTGAGGGATCTTATACAAGACATTGTGGTACGTCAGTTTGATTCGAGTGCCTTTATTAAAGCATACATTGTTGGGGTATCCGTTTGATATCAAACGCTTTATGCGGTGTGAGATAGCAGAAACATGCAATTCAACCCCAAGGACTGGGATTGATGATATCACAAGTTTTTTTGGCCCATCAAAACTCCTGGTATGTTGGAGAAATCACAGGTTTTGATGGTCTTTAGATTTTGGAACTATGTTGGAGTAAAGATTTTAACACCGCAATTATTTTTGTGTTCAAGGGCAGATACCGGTATTTTGATCATTCAGGCAGCCCAGCCTTGCATAAGGCACTAATGAATCTATCTTCATCGGCCTGATTTTTATATTGCATTGCTCGTATATGATATTTTACAGAAAATGCAGGGTGCAATTTAAGTACTTCTTCTGAAGCAATTTTGGCCTGTTGATCATCGCCCAATAAGCTGTAAGTTTCGGCTAAACCTATTCGATTATAAAGATAGTTGGGATTTAATTTAAAACCTTTGGTATAAGCATCAAGAGCTTCCTCATATTGCTTTAATACATTATTGGCCATTCCCAAATAGGAATAATAGTAAACTGGAGGCATGGGATTAAGCCGAAATGCCTTGTCCAACCAGAATGGAGCTTTGTCAGGCATCCCTGAAAAGGTAAGTATGCATGCAAAGTGTGCGCAAGCATCAGCGCCATTTGGATTAAGTGATATAGCCCTCTCTCCCTCCTTCCTGGCCTCTTCGTACCGACGATAAGAATACAGTATCTTTCCAGATAGAGTATGAGGCAAATCAATTAAATCATTTAATGCAAGGGCTTTATCCACCAATTCTACGGCTTTTTCCCTGGACTTCTCAGGAGTGGAACTTAACCCATACCAATAATCTATCATGTAGCACCACCCTAATCGTACAATAGGCTCTATATAGTTTGGATCCAAACGGATCGCCGCTTCACACAACTGTTGCGCCCTGGAGACATTTCCTTTTCTGAAGTATTCATCAACAGCTTCATAGTATGTTTCATAGGCGGCAAGGTTTTTTGTGCTTCCCGCCCAAAGACGGACCTGCTCACCAGTTGTTACCTTAGCCTGCATAGACCGCATAATATTTAAAGTAATTTCGTCTTGTAATTCAAAGACATCGTTCAAAATTCGATCAAAGCGTTCAGCCCATAAGTGATGGCCGCTTCGTGCATCAATAAGTTGAGCGTTTATTCTTAATCGGTCGCCAGATTTTTGAATGCTACCTTCCATCACGTATTGAACTCCAAGCTCACTACCTACCTGCTGGATATTGACTGATTTACCCTTATAGGCGAATGCCGAGTTCTGAGCTATAACTTCCATTCCTGATGTTCTGGAAAGAGAGGTGATGATATTATCAATTAGGCCGTCCGAGAGATACTCTAATTCAGGATTGGAACTCATGTTGACAAATGGGAGTACAGCAATGGATTGTCTCACCGGCGATGGAGTATCCAATTTTCCCGACTCAATTCGCTTTCCATTGACTAAACTTAACTCAGCAGTGCTATCCTCAAACAGAACGCGATATACTTCAACCTCTTCATTTATGTTTTTGAGTCTATGCTTGCCGATGCTCTCATAATCAATATTGATTCCGCTTTTTGCTTGATCATATACACTTCTGGAAACACATATCCCCCCGCGTTCGGCCAAGCCTTCTATTCGCGCCGCAACGTTTATGCCGTTTCCATAGATTCTTCCTTCATCTTCGATTACATCCCCAACATTGATACCAATACGAAATTGCATTTTGCGGTTTTCAGGAAGTTCAGCATTTCTTGTCCGAAGCTCCTCTTGGATTTTTACGGCACATTCTATCCCGTCAACAACACTTCCAAACTCAGCCAGCATATTGTCTCCCGGAGAATCTACCACCCTGCCGCGAAACTGATTGATGAGCTTACCCATAATTTCACGGTATTTCTTCAGAGTTCCAATAGTTGCGATTTCATCTTCGCCCATAAGTCGGCTGTAGCCTGCGACATCTGCACTGAGAATTGCGGTGAGTTTACGCTTAAAACCTTCATCTGCCATAGCATCCCCCGGAATTTAAGGTTTCAAACTAACGGACTTGGTATTTGAAGTAGTGCAAAAATAGGATGAGAACCGGATTTCATTCCATAGTTGGAGAGCCGCTTCAGGTCAGGTGGAACACGAGAATCAGATATAGGTTACTCGGGTTTATACCCAAATCGACGGGTTTTATCAATCAAAATTCAGGATTCTGGAAGCTGGTGATATATTGAGAATATCTGAAGAACAAGAAAGCCTGTGATATTCAATGGAGTCAGCCCAAAATCTGACAAATTCAAAATTGAAGTTTCTTTCAATCCTTGCCTCAGCACGGTCTTC
>JAKLQB010000799.1 GCA_022013615.1 Desulfobacterales bacterium
ATGGGTTTTTCTTTCCGCCCGACCCTGCCAGCGGCAAGGTCTGCACCCTTGGCGGTAACGTGGCAACCAACGCCGGCGGATTAAAGGGCGCCAAATACGGAGTCACCAAAGACTACGTAATGGCCCTGGAGGTGGTGCTACCTGATGGACGAATCACGCGCACAGGTTCAAACTGCATGAAGTCGGTCTCTGGTTATGACCTGACCCGGCTGTTTGTAGGGTCCGAGGGGACTCTTGGTGTAGCCACTGAGATCACCCTGAAAATCAATCCTAAACCTCTGGCCTTCAAGACCTGCCTGGGTCTTTTTTCCAGCCTTAAGGATGCAGGACAGAGTGTCGCCGACATTATGCACTCCGGAGTCATTCCGAGTGTACTTGAGGTGCTTGATGACAACAGCATCAAGGTTCTCCGGGAGCACGCTGACATGGACCTGCCCGATGTAATGGCCATTATTCTGGTGGAGACCGATGGCTACACCGAGGCCGAGGTCTCTTTTCAAATGGATAAAATCATAGATGTCTTCAAAAAAAACAGTGCCATGGATATCCAGGCAGCAGATTCACCCGAAGAGGCCGAGGAACTGTGGAAGGCCCGAAAGTCCGTAGGTAGTGTGGCCGGCCAGCTTCGTCCCAACAGTATATCAGAGGATGTGACAGTCCCCATATCCAAGGTCCCTGATCTTTTGACCGGTGTCTCCAGCATAGTACGCAAACATGGTCTCCCCTTCGTTGTATTTGGTCACGCAGGGGATGGCAATCTCCACCCAAAGATAATGTATGACCCCTCTGACCCAAAAGAGGTGGAGGGAGCCAGGAAAGCAGCAGATGAAATCTTCACCCTCACGTGTAACCTGGGCGGTACACTCACGGGCGAACACGGCATTGGACTGGCCAAGGCTCCTTACATGAAAATGGAACACGACCCGGTCGCCCTCGATGTTATGCGCTCGCTTAAGAAACTGTTCGATCCTAATAATATCCTGAACCCGGGCAAGATGAGTCTGGATGGGTGATGGGGGTTCAGGGGAGGAGTTCTAATGATAGATATTTCAAAAATCGACTATTCTTCACTGGATCGGCCGGAGATACTCATGTCTCTCTTTCATCCGCGACCTGAATGGGGAACGTCAGACCGCGAAACCCCTGCCCAGGATGTGCTTATCCCGGTAGAAAAGGATGTGGTCGTGGGCGGTCGATTCCACATGGCAGAAAAATCAGCCCCCAATATCCTCTTCTTTCATGGCAATGGTGAAATTGTGGCAGATTATGATGAAATGGGGCCTATCTACAATCGCATGAATATCAATTTTTTGCCTGTGGATTATCGGGGTTACGGTCGCTCAACAGGTAAACCTGACATTACAGCCATGATGCGGGACAGCCATGTAGTCTTTGATTTTTCAAAGAAGTGGCTCAAGGAAAACAGCTACACAGGCCTGTTTATTCTCATGGGAAGGTCCCTGGGGAGCGCGTCAGTACTTGAGCTTGCGCAGCATTATAAAAGTGAAATCAACGGGCTTATTGTTGAAAGCGGATTCGCCTATGCCGGCCCACTGCTACAGCTTTTGGGTGTCAACACACAAGCCATGGGATTTAAAGAGGAGCAGGGTTTTCGCAATATTGACAAGATCCAAACCTTTGACAGACCCACCTTGATCATCCATGCAGAAAAAGATCATATCATTCCCTTGTCAGATGGCCAGGCCCTCTACGACGCCTGTAAATCGACCGACAAAACCTTTCTCAAGATTCCAGGCGCCAATCACAATGACATCTTCATGCGGGGATTGTCAGAATACATGGCAGGGGTTAAGGCTTTTGCGAAGGGACTCCATCCCCGGCAGGCTTAATTTAGTTTCCCTCACACGAACCCCTTTTTTATTCGAAGACAAAAGATTCCTGTGTAGATGTTTTTTCTTGACTTACACAAGGATTTAGATAAGTTCTCTGTATATCGAAAACTTATTTGGAAAATGAGAGTATAACAATGTACAAAAGAAACTTATATATTGATAGAATCAAGCCGTATGTCAATAAACCTGTCATCAAGGTAATAACAGGCATGAGGCGTGTAGGAAAAAGCTACCTTTTAAGACTTATCATTGAAAATTTTAAGGCCCAAAAAATTACAAAAGAAAACATCCTGTATATCAACAAGGAATCTTTGGACTATGATTTTATTCAAAACTATAAGGACTTAAACCAGTATGTTAAGGAATATTTTAAAAATGCAAACGGAAGGAAATATCTTTTCGTTGATGAAATCCAGGAAATTCATGAATGGGAAAAGGCTGTCACCTCGTTTTTCTCAGAAAGCGATTTTGACATATACATAACCGGATCGAATGCCCACCTGCTTTCATCAGAAATTGCCACGCTGATCTCCGGCAGGTATATCGAGATCCCGGTGTTTGCCTTGAGCTTTGAAGAATTTCTTTTGTTCAGAAGTGAAAAAAAGAAAGACATATCAACAGAGTTTTCAACTTATTTGTGGGCTGGCGGTTTTCCTGCGATTCATCATTTCGATTTTAACCAGGAAGTCGTCTATCAATATATCAGCTCTCTTTATAATACTATCCTCTTAAAAGATGTCATCAAAAGAAATAATGTCCGCAATGTGCACCTGCTTGAAAATATAACCCGGTATGTTTTTGAAAATATCGGCAATATTTTTTCTGCGAAAAAAGTATCTGATTATATGAAGTCCCAGAGAATGAAAGTCGGTATTGAAACGGTACAGAATTACATATCTTATCTTGTATCGACGTTCGCATTACATAAGGTTTTGCGTTACGATATTAAAGGCAAGCGTCTGCTTGAATTCTATGAAAAATATTATCTGGGTGATGTTGCTCTGCGCCATGCCCTGCTGGGTTTTAGAGAAATAGATATTTCGGGTGTTCTTGAAAACCTTGTTTTTCTTGAACTGAAAAGAAAAGGGTATCAGGTTTTTATAGGAAAATTCGAAAATAAAGAAATTGATTTTATCGCTGAAAAAGAGAACAGGAAAATCTATATTCAGGTGGCATATCTGCTTTCATCCGGGGAGATAATTGAAAGGGAATTTTCAGTCTTGAAGCTGATAAAAGATAATTATCCCAAATACGTAATCAGCATGGATACGATTTCCGGAAGTGATTTCGAAGGGATTCAGCGGATTAATCTTGTCGATTTTCTTTTGAATCCTGATATATGAATTGTAATCATGACCTCCAGCATAGCAGTAAGCTTGAGGAAGGCCCCTAAAAGGGTCCATTTAACTGGTGCCCTATCCCGGGTTGGCCGGTTTAGCCCGTTGGCCTGTTTTCCGGTTTCCCCTCTGGGTGTTGCAGGATTATCGTGTCTCGGGGGCTAACGATTTTAATCAGACTGGTACCTTTACTTTATCGTTGGTAGTGGGTTAGTTTGAATAGTAAGTTATAAAAAGATTTCACGAAAACACCCATTTTGGCATGATTTTTGTCTTATTGACAATACGTATTAAAGAAAGATAAAGTATTGTCCGATATAAGGATTATGTTAAGTATAACCTTTATCACAGGGAGGAGAACAAATGGCAAATATAAGGCCTAATGATTTGGTTTTAAGATGTTATGGCCATGGCGTAAACAATAAACCTTATATAGGGGTTTGTGTTGATTTAAACATTGCTGTTCAAGCTGATTCTCCAGATGAATTAAAAAAGAAAATGGGTGATGCCATTGTTAGCTATTTTGAAGCTGTCTTAGATACTGATGATAGACAATCTGTGCCTGCCTTGATTCGCCGAAAAGCGCCAATGCGAGATTGGGTAATTTATTACCTTATAAAATTCATTGTTTTAATTCGGCAGATTCCCACTAATTTTACATTTAAAGAGTATATTCCGTTCCACTTAGCCCATAATTGCTAATGGGTAAAAGATACTTTCCTCTTGATCGTGTTCAAGTAGAACTCATACTAAAAAAGGCTGGTTTCCAAGTTAAACGTCAACCAGGCACAAGCCATGCTCAATGGGAGGGATATATTGATGGTCAGCGCAGAATTGTCACTGTTGATCATTTAAAAAGCAAAAAAGAAAAATACGGTCATACTCTCCTTAGAAAAATGATAGAACAATCAGGACTATCAAAAAATAGATTTTATTCATATTTATAGCAGCCTTACAATATCCTCAATATCCCATAGCCGATCTGTTACTTTAGCCTCCATTGCAGGGCTGACCCTCAGAGTTTTGTGAATCCGCACAAAATTATAGTACATGAAATGAAGTGACACGGCATAGGCTAAATTCTCTACCTTCAGGACACCTTACCTCCAGGAAACTCAAGTGACACCTTCGGCACCAGTAGAGCCAGTATATCCCCCGAGTTTGTAGACGAGGCGCATATCCGTACCGGGGTAGTTAACTTTGGCCTTGTTGAGATGCTCAAATAGCTGTG
>JAKLQB010000800.1 GCA_022013615.1 Desulfobacterales bacterium
ACGGGTTCAAAGCCCGCCCTCCCCGTCCCGAGACCGGGACGGGATCGGGAGGTGCGACTCTTGGCATGACTTCAAACCTGTGCTTGAGTAGGTTTAGACTGTACTTTTCGCATGTACAGTGCCGATGATCGGTCTGGGCCAGGGGTTCAGGGTTCACCGAAACTCTGAACGCCTACGCATTTATTTTAGTCCCACTGTAGAACTTGTTAACCTGGAAACCATTTCGACCCCACCATTGTGGGTCCAGAAATGGTCTGGTCCGGGAGAGTGTATGAATATGGCTTATTGCTGTAAAAAACCTGAGGTAGGCTATCCCAAAGGAACATTGCCCGTTCAATATCTTATCAAATTATGGAGCTCCTTAAGCTTGATTAATAGCGGCCTTAGTTCGTTGAGGGGCAATGAATTAGGTCCATCGCAGAGTGCACGCTCCGGATCAGGATGAACTTCCATAAACACGCCATCAGCGCCGGCCGCAACAGCAGCCCTGGACAGATGGCCTACAAATTCCCTCTGGCCTCCCGAACACGTTCCCGCCCCTCCCGGAAGTTGCACACTATGGGTAGCGTCAAATACCACAGGAAACCCAAAACCCTTCATTATGGCGATGGATCTCATATCAACCACTAAATTGTTGTAGCCGAAAGAATTTCCTCGCTCTGTGACAAGTATATTGCGGTTGCCAGTGGAAGTCACCTTTTCAATGGCCGGTCCCATTTCCCATGGCGAAAGAAACTGCCCCTTTTTAATATTAATGGGCAAGCCTGTCCGCGCTGCAGCCAAGACTAAATCGCTCTGACGGCACAAAAATGCAGGAATTTGAATTACATCAAGCACCTTTCTTGCATTTTCTATTTCTCCGATTTGATGCACATCAGACAGGACAGGCAACCCGGTGTCGTCTTTAACCTTCTGAATGATTTCAAGCCCTTTTTCAATGCCTGGCCCTCTAAAAGAATTCAAAGACGTACGGTTGGCCTTATCGTACGATGTTTTAAAAATAATCGGGATATCCAGCTCATCCCTAATTTGCCTCAAGAAGCGGGCAACTTCTAAAGTTGTGGCCTCATCTTCAATTACGCAAGGACCTGAAATCAGAAAAAAAGGACCATTTGAGCTGATGGTCAAAGGTCCGATTTGGATACTATTTCCCATCTGTCTTTAAGAATTCACCAGGCTAAATAGTTAAAGAAAAACCGTAACCGTTCACGGGTGCAAATGTTTCCCGATTTCAGTCCCGCTTTTAGCGGGAAACCTGTGAACGCCTACGAAAACCCATTCTGCGTGTAAAGTATATTCAACACGCGGTAATTATTACCTGAAGATAGCTTAAAAGTCAACAACGGTGGTATTTGGTTGCGAAAGTTTTGCTTGTCAGGTCAGAGGATAGGCTTTATGATGGGGCCAAATGCATCTTTGGGGGACAACCAGGAATGGCACAAAAAAAGTCCACTAAAACAATTCAAGACATTAACCGTAAGATAAAAGAAGGAAAGGTTGTTGTGGTCACAGCCGATGAGATGACTGATCTCGTTAAAAAGAGGGGGCCGAAAAAGGCGTCTCAAGAGGTTGATGTGGTGACAACAGGGACATTCGCCCCCATGTGTTCTTCAGGCGCTTTTATCAATTTTGGTCATACTAAACCAACTATCAAGGCCTCGCTCGTATCGTTGAATGGTGTGCCAGGTTATGCAGGCATGGCCGCCGTAGATGTTTATATTGGCGCTACCGCACCTGCTGAGGATGACCCCTTAAACAGAGTCCACCCGGGAGAATTCAAGTACGGCGGGGGCCATGTCATCCATGATCTTGTGGCTGGTAAAAAAATAGAATTAAAGGTTTCGGCCTATGGAACTGACTGCTATCCAAACCGTGATTTCAAGAAAACGATCACCCTGGAAGATCTCCCATATTCAACACTGCTAAACCCCAGAAATGCCTATCAGAATTACAACTGCGCTATCAATTTATCCAAAAAGACCATCTACACTTACATGGGGGTCCTGAAACCGAATGCAGGCAATGCAAACTATTCCACCTCCGGCAAATTAAGCCCACTTCTTAATGACCCCTATTACCTCACCATGGGGCTGGGGACGAGGATCTTTCTGGGCGGCGCCAGGGGGTATGTAATCGGCCCTGGAACACAACATAACCCTAATGTGAAAAGGAACAAAAACGGAGTACCATTGTCTCCCGCGGGAACCCTTATGGTTATGGGCAATTTAAAAGAGATGGGTCCCAGATGGGTGGCGGGAGTGAGCATGCTTGGTTACGGATGCTCCCTCGCAGTGGGAGTGGGAGTGCCCATACCCATTCTTAATGAAGAGATGGCGCGTTTTACAGGCATTTCAGATGAAGATATATTCACCCAGATCATCGATTACGGGAACGATTATCCAAAGGGGGAGGCAACCAGCCTGGGGCAGGTAAGTTATGCAGAATTGAAGAGCGGTGCAATCCGTTTTAAAGGCCAGGACGTCCCCACCACCCCCCTGTCTTCGTATACCAGGGCACTTGAAATTGCTCACATTCTAAAGGGCTGGATAGAAAAAGGCGAGTTCTTGCTCACCGAACCTCAAGAAATGCTTCCCTCTGCCCTTTGAGAAGGAACTCAGAGGATAAAACCTGTGATATAGGGATTCTCCTCCATCTCCCGTGAAATGGTGGAGGTGGGGGTCTCGCCATAGTCATGACCCGGCCAGATCACCGTGTCTTTGGGAAGGGCCAGCAACTTTTCTTCCAGGGATTTGAAAAGTGTATCGAGAGATGCACCTGTAAGATCAGTCCTCCCTACAGCCCCCACAAACAGTGTGTCCCCAGTGAAGAGATTTCCATTTACGAGAAAACAGACAGGTAATAAAGTAGATGCAGAATCGTGCTATCCGGATTAAAGGCGCCCGGCAAAATAATCTTAAAAATCTCAACCTTGAAATACCATTAGACCGGATCACGGTAGTCACCGGTGTTAGCGGATCAGGCAAGTCTTCCCTGGCATTTGA
>JAKLQB010000801.1 GCA_022013615.1 Desulfobacterales bacterium
GTTATGTTCGTAATGGAATGACGGTAATGCGTACCATGTTGAAATTACAGACTATCACTGAGGTGTCCCTATGAGTACAAAAAAAATTCTTGATCCAATAAAACCGGGTGAAATCCTTCGTGAGGATTTTCTAGAGCCATTAGACATTAGCATTAACCAGCTTTCTCGGGATCTTTCAGTTCCCCCCAATAGGGTAAGTGAAATTGTGAATGGAAAAAGGTCCATTACTGCTGACACAGCTTTGAGGTTACAGCGGTATTTTGGGGTTGAAGCTCAGTTTTGGCTAAATCTGCAAACTGAATATGATCTGCGAATGATGAAGCGTAAAATTTGGGCGGATATTGAACGACGAGTTATCCCTATTAAAGATACCGGCAATAGTTTACAGCATAGCGCCGGAGCATAACAACACAATTGAGGCGGATGTGAAGGGGTTATGCCGTATAGAATGAAAGGCAGAAATATAACTGAATGATCGAAAAGGATTTTGACATACCGTTTATCGCTGATCTCGCACTCCGTGAGAAACAAATTCAACAGAACTACCGCCCGGTTATTGCTGTGCATAAATGGTTTGCCCGGCGGCCGGGCACACTGTTTCGCGGCTTGCTTTTGTCTGAATTCTCTGACAAGCCACTTCGGGAAGTGTTCTACAAGGCGAACGATCTTTCAGGCCGCCATATTGCTGATCCATTTATGGGTGGTGGAACACCGATCCTGGAGGCGAACAGGGTCGGGTGCAAAGTCACCGGGTTTGACATAAACCCAATGTCCTATTGGATCGTCAAACAGGAAATCGAGCACATTGACCTCGATGCCTATAAGGAAGCCGCTGAATCGTTGCGCTCAGATCTTGAAAAGGAGATTGGACACCTTTATCGAACAAGATGCACCTTGTGCGGCTTGCACGACGCTCACGTGAAATACTTCCTCTGGGTGAAAACAAAGCCATGCCATAAATGCGGAAAGGATATAGACTTGTTTCCTGGTTACCTCCTTTCTGCTGATTCCCGGCACCCCAAGAACGTCTTTGTTTGTCCGACCTGCGGTGAACTAACAGAGACCAGTGATCGAAATAAGCCCGGTCGTTGCAATCATTGCTCTGCGGAACTGACATTGAACGGATCCGCAAAACGAAGCCGGTGCCGGTGTCCAGTGTGCAATGCTGACAACCATTTCCCTGATGCTGATCTTGGCCCGCCGCGTCACCGTCTTTTTGCACTGGAATACCACTGTCTGAGATGCAAGCCTTCTCATAGGGGCAGATTTTTCAAGAAACCTGATGATCAGGATGTTGCGCAGGTTGCCGCGGCTGAAAGACGATTATCCAGGATGCGCCCAAAGTATGTCCCGGACGATGAGATTCCAAGCGGGGACGAAACAAACCGCTTACACCGTTGGGGATACAAGCGCTATCTGGAAATGTTCAATGACCGCCAACTTCTCGGCCTGGAACTTTCCGCTCGATTTATATCAAAAATATCTAATGAGCGGGTGAGAAATGCCCTTGCAACCAATCTTTCCGATTTGCTCCGTTACCAGAACATGCTGTGTCGCTATGATACGAGGGCGCTGAAGTCCCTCGACATTTTCTCCGTTCACGGATTTCCGGTCGGCCTAATTCAGTGCGAATCGAATTTCCTTGGGATCATGGAAGCGGGGCGCAACATGTGTGTGGGGAGTGGCGGATGGGCCAATATCATTGAGAAATTCAAAAAAGCGAAATCCTATTGTGATCGCCCGTTTGAAGTGAGGTATCAGGGACGTAAAAAGGAAATAATCGCTATCAACGGAGAATGGATCGGCGACCACTTGAATAGCGTTGATTCCAAACTTACGCGCATGGTTGATATCTCATGTCAGAACGCTGCATCCTCCAAGCTGCCGGACGCCTCACTAGATGCCGTCTTTACTGATCCTCCCTACTTCGATAACGTCCAGTATGCGGAGCTGATGGATTTCTGTTACATCTGGCTTAAAAAATTGGTTGGTCAGAACTCCCAGGCATTTGATGCTGATTCCACTCGGACGCCTGATGAGTTGACCGGCAATGTGGACATGGGCCGAGGGATCGATCATTTCACAGAAGGGCTTTCCGCCGTTTTCCAACGCATGTCGAAGGCATTGAAGCCCGGTGCGCCATTAGCATTCACTTACCACCACAACAATATCCAAGCGTACTATTCCGTGGCGGTGGCTATCCTTGATGCGGGGCTGACCTGCTCGGCGTCACTTCCCTGTCCTGCGGAAATGGGGGCCTCAATCCATATAAACGGAACAGGATCATCCATTATCGACACCGTGTTTGTCTGCCGGACAACAGGTGTCATGCGCCAGAAGTGGTTGGCGGATTCCTCGGATGAAGTCGCACGTATCGTTGAGGAAGACTTGGATCACCTTAGGGCCGGGAATGTCAAACCGACTCATGGCGATATAAGATGCATTGCATACGGGCATCTGATTCGCATAGCAATCTGGTCTCTGCGACTTGACTGGAATAAGAACGAAC
>JAKLQB010000802.1 GCA_022013615.1 Desulfobacterales bacterium
CAAAATGGTATCGCCCGTGGTGGAGGAATTAGCAAAAGAGTATGAAGGCAAGATAAAAATTGCAAGCATGGATGTGGACGGGAATCGTCAAACTCCAGGGAAATTCGGGATCAGGAACATCCCGACACTCATTCTCTTCAAAGGAGGAGAAGTAGCTCAGACGATCGTTGGTGCCCATCCCAAGAGTCACCTTGATGAAGAACTGAAAAAACTTCTCTAAGAGTGCTTGATACCTTAAACCATTTTTTAAGTGTGCGCCCGGGCCCTGGCATACGGGAAAAGGCGGGGCTCTTTTTCTATGAATGCCGAGTGTTAACATGGAAGATCTGATTATAATAGGTGCAGGGCCTGCCGGGCTAACCGCAGGTCTTTATGCTGCAAGGGCACGCCTTAAAACCCTCCTGTTAGAGAAACTTTCTCCAGGGGGCCAAGTCCTGATGACCGATTGGGTGGAAAATTACCCAGGCTTTCCTGATGGAATCTCAGGGTTTGACCTCGTGGACAAAATGAGGCGCCAGGCCGAAAAGTTCGACCTGGTGATCGAGAATCAAGAGGTTTCCCGGCTTGAACTCTCCCCGGAAAAAAAGGTTGTGGTGACCGATAAGGGGAACCTGGAGACCAGGGCATTAATCCTGACAAGCGGTGCGACCCCCCGGAAATTGGGGATTGAAGGTGAAGAACTTTTGACAGGCAAAGGTGTTTCCTACTGTGCCACCTGTGACGGTCCCTTTTACAGGGATCAAGAAGTGGCGCTTATTGGAGGCGGAGACACGGCCGTAGAGGAAGCGATCTTTTTGACACGTTTCGCGGCAAAGGTTCATCTGATACACCGCAGAGATGAGCTGAGGGCCACCAAGTTGCTTCGAGAACGGGTTATGGCGCTGGATCAAGTAAACATTGTGTGGGATACCGTACCGACGCGTATTGTGGGTGATACCGAGGTGAAAGGGGTGGATCTAAAAAACGTCAAAACCGGAAAAACATCCCACCTGCCTGTCCAGGGCGTGTTTGTCTTTGTCGGCTACATACCCAACACCGAACTGGTGAAAGGCCAATTGGAGCTGGATAAGTTGGGTTTCGTGGTGACCAACAACGATATGCAAACCTCTGTACCCGGCGTTTTTGCCGCAGGGGATATCCGATCCAAGATACTGCGACAGATAGCTACGGCTGTAGGTGAAGGGGCCACAGCCGTTTTTGCCGTTGAAAGATACCTTGAGAGTCTTAAGTAGTGTCTGAACGAAAATCTTACAACCATATGGAACTTGATAGACTATATTAAAGCGTGCGTCTTACCTCGCATATTTATTGTTACAAGTTCCGGGTTTCGAGTTGCGGGTTGGGATTTGTTTTAGCGGGGATGAAAGAAGCCAACTAAATTCACTTGTAATGAATAAACCTCATGTTATAGCAGGGTGGCTCTTTGCCGGGATTTTCCTGGTTTTTTCTCTTGGCGGTTGTGCCTGGTTCGACCGGTTTTTTGGAAAAGACGTAGAGAAATCCCCGGCCGAACTCATGAACGATGGCATGGAAAACATTGAGCGGGGGCGCTATTCAGCAGCAACCGAGGCCTTTCAGAATTTAAAGGACAGGTATCCTTACAGCAAGTTCGCAATCACGGCTGAGCTCAAGATGGCCGATACCCTTTACAAAAGGGAGCTTTATGATGAGGCCTTTGACGCTTATGATGAGTTTGAAAGACTACACCCAAAAAATTCAAATATTGCTTATGTGATCTATCAGAAGGGGATGTGCCACTTTTCAAAGGTGAGTACCATTGATAGAGATCAATCCAAAACGCACGCGGCCAAAGAGCAGTTCGAGCGCCTTGTCAGGAAATTTCCCAAAACTGAGTACGCCAACAGAGCGCGCAGGAAAATACGGCAATGTTATATTAGCCTTGCTAACTATGAATTATATGTCGGCCATTACTATTACAAAATGAAAAAATATCGGGCCGCCATGGGTAGGTATCGATACCTTCTCGAAAACTATCCGGACCTGGGCCAATATCACGAAGCGCTTGAATATCTAAGCAAATGCAAGGATAAACTGGCAGAGAAACAGGAGAATTCGTGATAGTCTAAATCAAACTACACCATTTCCAATAAGGTCATACAGGCCTTCAAAGGCGTTTTCCAATTCCTCCGGCTTGCTTCCTCCACCCTGGGCCATATCCGGCCGACCTCCTCCCTTTCCACCAACGATATTTGACAATTGCCTGATAATGTCTCCGGCCTTGAATCGATCCATCAGGTCTTTTGTGACCACACAGGTCAGCATAACTTTTCCTTCTTTTTCGGCTCCGAGCAGGACAATGCCTGAGACTAACCTGTCCTTTATTCTGTCTGCTGATTCACGAAGCTCTTTCGGAGAATCGGCCTCCATTTTCCGTGCAATGACCTTGATGCCCCCGATTTCCCTGGCCTCGGAGAGAACGTCCCGGGACTTTTTGGAAAGGAGTTTCGATTTCAGGGATTGGATCTCTCTATCTTTTTCCTTATGCTCCTTTAAAAGCCGCTCAGCTCGCCCTTCCAATTGATCCGGGGCTACCTTGAGTAGCGAAGCCACAGTTCTCAGATCTCTTTCCAGCTTCTGGTCATATCTAAGGGCCGCCTCCCCGGTCAGGGCTTCGATCCGGCGCACATTGGCCGCGACCGCGCTTTCACTTATGATCCGAAAAAGCCCAATATCACCGGTACGTTTGGTGTGTATGCCGCCACACAACTCCATGCTGACACCATCCCCAATGGACACAAGCCTTACTGTTTTACCATATCGCTCTTCAAAAATGGCCATGGCCCCGGTTTTCATTGCCTCTTCTTTGGACATTTCAGTGGTATGAAGTGGCAGGTTTTCGCGGATATGCTCGTTAACAACACGTTCGACCTCAGCTAACTTTTCCGTAGACACTTGAGTGAAATGGCTAAAATCAAACCGAAGCCTATGGGATGCGACCAGAGACCCGGCTTGTTTTACATGGTCACCCAGGATCTCCCTGAGGGCAGCATGGAGTAAGTGGGTGGCAGAGTGGTTCCGGATCGTGGCATTTCTTGTTATCTCATCAACCTGTGCTTTCACCTCGTCACCAACGGAAAGCCTCCCAGCTTCCAG
>JAKLQB010000076.1 GCA_022013615.1 Desulfobacterales bacterium
ATAGAATATATGTTCAAGCACGCCCTGACCCAGGAGATCGTCTATAACGGTCTACTCAAAAAACAGCGCCGGGAAATCCATGAACAAATTGCGCAGGTGATGGAAAGTGTCTTCAAAGACAGGCTGGCGGAATTCAACGAGACTCTGGCCTATCATTTTGCCCGGGGTCAATCGGTTACCAAGGCAGTCGATTACCTGGTAAAGTCGGGGGAAAAGAGCCTGGCAAGATATGCGGTGGAAGAAGCCCATCAGTACTTTAAGAAGGCCTATGACATCCTGGCGTCAAAAGAAGAGTTATCTGAAGCAGAAAAAATCATCCTAATCGACCTTTTAAACAGCCGGGGCTATGCCTATTATTTCCTCGGCGAGTTTAAGGAATTCATCGATATATTCAGTACTCACCAGGCTCTGGCAGATTCCCTGGCCGACAAGGCCAGAGTCGGGATGTTCTACGCATGGTTCGGTACTGCCCATTTCATGGCAGGCAAATCAAAGGAATCCTATGAATATCTGTGCAAAGGCCTGGAACTCGGCGAGAAGGCCGGCAACCAAAAAGTAGTGGGCTATGCCAGCACCTGGCTCACATGGGCATGTGCAGAACTGGGGCTTTTTGCTGAAGGTATTGGTTATGGTGAGAGGGCCCAGAAGATAGCTGAGTCGTTTTCTTCTGATCAATATCTCTTTTTCAAATCCCTCGCCGGGCTTTGCATGATTTACTTTTACATGGGAGATACGCGCAGGGTTTTTGAAGGCGCAAAACGTCTTTTAGAATACGGTGAAAGAAATGCGAACAGCAGAAGCAAAGTGATTGGCCATTGGATGAAATCATTTGGTCATTTGGCTGCCGGAGATATGAAGTTATCCCAAGAAAGTAGTGAAAAAGCAATCGAAGTTGCGTTGGACCCTTTCTATTCTCAATTTCCAAAAATCACATTAGGCATGGCTTATTTTCTCGGCGGCCAGCTTCAGGAAGCTGAAAATGTTCTTCAATCCTGCCTAAAATTCTGTGAGAAGCACGGTGAGGGGGAACTTTCTCTACCATGCAAGTGCTTTTTGGCCCCGATCTTGATTGCCAAAGGCCAGATGCAGCAAGGGAGAGAACTAATGGAAAAGGCCCGTAAGACCCTGCTTAGAAATCAGAGGAGAGCGCCATATGCCATGTCTGAGTACATTCTTGGTGAAGTGAATTCACAAATAGCAACAGGTCCGAAACCTCCCTTATCGATCATGGCCAAAAACATCGGCTTTTTGGTTAAAAACGTTCCATTTGCGACCAGAAAAGCCGAAGAACACTTTAACAAGGCTATTGATTTATCAAAAGAAATTGGCGTGAACGGCTATCTTGGACAAACTTACCTGAGCCTGGGTCTGCTATACAAAGCGACCAAGAGAACTGACCAGGCCAGGCAATGCATCTTGAAAGCTATTGATCTCTTCGAGGAATGCGAGGCAGAAGCCTTTCTTAATAAAGCAAATGAGGCACTTGATTCTTTAGTATAAAAGCAGTTTTGTCCTTTTAATAGACATCAATATATTGTGGTTTTGATTATTGTCCTAAAATTTATGATACTGCTATTAATCGGAAAAGAATTGGCCGTCTCGATTTCTTTGATTTCTCCAACAAAACTGGAATAATCAAGAGCCAAAAAACCTTGTGATATCCTCAATCCGAGTTTTCAGGGCATAGCGGGCGATATCTGCTATGATTCGGTACATATCAAGGTCTTGAAATCCTGGGATATCCATAACATACCTTCAAAAATTGAATCTTCAGGGTGAGTTTAGTTATCTTGAGATACTCCAACCAAAATTTGCCTTGGAATAGATTATATGATATCAGTTACATATCCGCAATTTCTGTGTGGTTTTAAATAGTTGCTGGGATGGAAAGGTACCAGTTATTGTATTATCCAAAATCGTATTTATTGCATATTTCCGATTTAACTTAATAACGTTGGGCTACCAAAAAGGAGCAATAAAATGAATTATCGAGCTTTCATTTTCGATGACCAGAAAGATATTCGACAGGTATTATGTTCATTGTTTGATCGTAGAGGATATGAAGTCTTTGCTTTCCCACATCCAGGTACATGCCCACTAAGCGAAGAGGAAATATGCCCTTGTCCAATTGAACAGACATGTACAGATGTGATTTTATCAGACGTGAATATGCCCATTAAGAACGGGCTAAATTTTTTAGAAGAGCAAATTCAAAAGGGATGTAGATGTAAGCACTTTGCTCTGATGTCTGGAGATTTTACGGATGGAGATGTTTCTAAAGCAAAATCATTGGGAATAAAGATATTCAAAAAGCCATTTAAACTAAAAGAAGTAATCAATTGGCTTGATCAAATTGAGAACGATATTGACCCGAAAAGAAAACTTTCAGATTGGTTTTTAGAAAGGATGCCACAAATTTCAGAAGACTAGGAGGCTGTCCGAGAATAGACTGATTGGCCCATTTTCTCGAAACAATTTTGGAATTATTTTGAAGGATACGCGTCTCTAAATCATAAGTCAACTAAAACACTGTGATAATGGAACGGGAAAGATTAGTGAAAACAACAAGATATAGCGGTTTTTATATTGACAACAGCTATATTTAGTGGTAGTCTTCTTTTACGATTTTAAAAGTAAAATGACTCAACTCCTGATTTTGGCAAGAGGTCCGGGACGTCCTTAAATATTTCAATAACTCAACACAGCCTGCATTTATCCGATTCAGTGATTGAATTAACCAAACAAGCTATGCAGCGACTATACCGTATCGATGGTTTTGATTCTGCCGGGGTATGGATGCTAAAATAAAATCGAATCGCGAAAGGAGTTCTGAAAGGGGAATCAGATGAGATATTACGCATGTTTTGACGGTTATGGGCATTTAAGAAATGCCATTAGCGAAAAGGAATTGACCGAAAAACACAATAATGACCCTGATGAATTCTTGAAGGCAATGTGTAGTTCGTGTATAGCGCACGGGACGTCCATCAACAGGGCCTATTATGCCATGTTTTATGCTGTATTGGCATTTCTTGTGCTGGAAAAGAAAGAGACCCCGAAGCACGGAGGCGTCATTGCGATTTTTGATAGGGACTTTGTGAAAAAGGGGGTCCATAGGTTTATAAGAAATGGGTCAAGTCCCAGTTAAATGGGCCACAGTGAAATTGATACGGCATTTCACATGGTAAATTTACTTTTAACGAGATAAATCTGCTTTTGACTCCTGTTTAAAGAGGGTTGACTGACAGAGGGGTTTTCAGGCAATGGTGAAGCAAGCACGACCATGGGTGTTATTGATCGTGGGGGCACTTATCCTTGCCTCTGCCTTTTGCTCTCCCAAGGACGATGAGAGGGCGCTCAGGGAGTTGGTGGAAAAGGCCGCCCGCTTTGCTGAACAGCATGACATAGGCGGAATTATGGACTTGACCACCGAAGACTTTCAGGCCCAGCCGGGTGATCTGGACCGCCGAGGGTCAAAAGGGATCCTCTTTATGACCTTCAGACACTACGGAGAACTGAAAGTGTTCCATCCCCAACCGAGCGTTGATCTTGAATCCGGAGAGGGTGGGCCCTCCGTATCCGTCCCCTTCCTGATCGTCAAAAAGGATCAATCCCTACCCGAACTGAAAGAACTCTATAGCGATCCCAAGGGCTGGATGGAGAAGGCAGGCGAGATTGCTGACCTTTACCGCTTCAAGCTCAAGGTGGCGAAAGTGGATGGCAACTGGCTGGTAAAAAGAGCCTACCTTGAAAGATTCACCGGGATGGGTTTCAGCAATTAAAAGGGCAGGTCGGTTCCAAAACGATTTGATAGCAAGATAAGAAATGAAAAGGGATACACGTTATGCCGACATCAAACGACGCCAAGGGAACAGACATCCAACCGGACCGACCCGATATCCTGTTTTTATTTTGTCCCTATATGGGCCATCCGCCGCCGCACCGGTTCGATATTACCCTGGGGGCCGGATACCTGGCCGCCTATTTGAAAAAAAAAGGGACTCAAGGCCGGTTTTTACTATGGCTGGTATGACAACGATCCGGACTTCAGCCAAATACGGGCCCATATCGAGGGCTGCCGGCCACGGTGCGTGGGCTTTACCGTATACGGGTCCAATTTGCCGGAGACGGTGGCCCTATCGCGCGTCATAAAAAAGGCCTATCCCCACATACCGATCCTCTGGGGGGGGCCGGACGTCCGTTTCAACCCGCAACGGCTGGTGGAAAAATATCCTGATGGTGTGGACGTGTGCATCTCGGGTGAAGGCGAAAAGCCCTTAGCGACCCTGCTGAGCACAAATCCCCCCTTCTCCGATGATACCCTGGCCGCCATTCCCGGTATTTGCTTTCTGAATCGTGACACCGGAAAAATTATATATCGTCAGCCGGGCCGGACCCTGCTGGAAGATCATCGCGACGAACTGGAAAAACTGCAGGCCCTGGATATCTACCCGTCGCCCTATTTGGAAGGGGTCATTCCGGCGGACTACTACAGTGATAAAACGGTAAGCGGTATCTTCACCTCCCGGGGGTGTCCGTTTAAATGCATCTATTGTCAGTTCAGCTCCCTGACGCATCATCAGGTGCTGTTTCATTCGGTTGAGCGGGTTTTGGCCGAAATCGAGTGGATTCACGCCCGGGTGCGCGCCCGCCATCCGGATAAAGACGCCATCATGATCATGATTTACGATGAAGCCCTGACGCTGTCGCGCAAACGGATTGAAACCTTATGCCACAGGTTGATCGAGGCCGACTTCAACCCGCCGCTAAGGTTATGGATTGACACCCGCGCCGACCATGTGGATGAAGCCTTGCTGGCCTTATTGAGGCGCGCGGGGGCCAAGAAGATCAATTTCGGACTGGAATCGGCCGTCCCGCGGGTCTTGAAGACCATCGGCAAGGTGGCGCCCCACAAGCAGCGTGAGCCCGACAATGTGGGTACCGAAAACCGTTTTCTTGATTCGGTTCAAAAAGCTGTTATGTGGAGCAAAAACCAAGGACTGTTCACATCGGTGAGTATCATTGTGGGTTTGCCCGGAGAAACCCTGGCGGATGCCGAGCAAACCCTTGGGTTTGTAAAAAAGCTGGATGCGGATCACTATTCTCACAATTTCTTAAACGTGCTGGAGGGGACTGAGCTGGCCCAACAGGCCGGAAGATGGGGCTATGAATGGCAAGACTTTCCCCGGGGATATATGGGCAAATACGGTCATCGCTATACCAAAGCGCCCATTGCGACCCGCTCTCTGCAGCCTTTGAGAAATGCCATGGTGTTTCAACGCGACCGCAACCGTTTCGGTTTTCTGCTGCGGGGATGGTATTACGGGCTCAAGTGCGCGCACCTGGCCGACCGGGGCACGCCCTTTAAACCCTTTGTTTTGAGCATCGACACCCATCCGCAGGATTCGCCTTTTTCCAAAAAATTTCTGTCCACGTATCTCGGGTTTTCGGTAACCCTGTTTTGTCCGCAAGCCCTATATTCGGGGGATGACGATTTCCTACGACTGTTTGCGGACTTCCCCCTGGGAAACGGCCTGTTGTACCTTTTACCGCAAGCAGGAGAAGCACCGGCCCGAATCCGGGGGATAGAGGAGGCCGACCACAGTACCCCCTATTATTTGGCCTTTAAGACCTTGGACCGGACCCCTATTCCTGATGACGGACGCCACGTTTTTTTGACCGTGGAAGACGGCGACGATGTCGAATGCCTGGCACACGTCATGGACAGCCTCTCCACCGACGGCAACATCACCTTAAGCCATGACCGGGCTGAGGCCCTCCCCTTCGATCTTTTTGAATCATGTCGCTGGTTTCGCTGGTTTGATATGGCCTGTCCGGCCCGGTGGTTGACCCACCTCTACGCCGACGCCCGCCACAATTTGCGCCCATGCGTACACTTCCCCGCCGTCGGTACGATTCAAGAACATCTCCCTTTGGCGGCCTTCCGGCAGCGCATCGCCGAGCAAATCCAAAGCAAACTGCGCACCCGCGGCTGCCTGCAATGCCGCATCAAGGACAACTGTCCTCAATGTATCGCCCCGTTTCCGTTAACCGACTCGGAATATTGCCGATTTCAGAAACGGATTCTGGGGTCTTGAGCAGCCATTCGGAAGGATGTTGATGTGGTCCTTAGGGGGATGGAGGTTTATCGACCAATTCCCGAGGTTCTTGAAGAACTAAGAGTGTTGGAGAAGGAATGTGGGGGTCCGGGTGCCAAAACAGAACGGACAACCGGTCATGTAAGCACACTCAGGTTTGATAGTGAAAATGAGCTAAATGATTACCTTGAATCGCTTGGTGACGAGATAACAGGGTTTTATGAGTGTCAGTCAGAATCTCGACCGTATAACTTTTAATCATGAAGAGGCCGGGGATTACACCCTCTCAGAGGAAACCGCCAGCCGGGCGATTCAATATCTGTGATCTTTAAAACCGTAAGAAGGCAACAAGAAAGCCGTTAGTTCAGGAAACAACTTCACCCATATCTTTCCCGCATTAAAACGCCTCTTCCGGAATGTCCAGAGCAGACGTGTCCTCCTGTTGTAAAGTCATGTGGCGGGCAAACACGTTGGTCAGGATATTTCGACAGAAGTACTTTGCGGTCTCCACCTTGCCCCTGTAAAAGATCCCGTCCGAGGAATCTGCATCTACTTGCCCCGATCTTTCACGAGCCAAGAGACCCTGCTCTAAGATCAACTGGCCCATCAAAACTTCGGAAAAACACTCTAAAAAGCGGGTCGCGGAAAGCGCGATCAAACGGGGTTTCCCGCCCTGGAAGTATTGAAGGTAACGCATGGCAAAATCTCCGTTGGCCTGGGCCGCCTTGAAGAGGAGTTTAAAATCAGGGCCGAAGTCCTGATCATCCCTGTGGTCTGAGGTAAACGACATGACACCCTGAATCCAGTCCTGAAATACCTTGCCCCCTTCCATGCCAAGCTTGCGGCCCACCAAGTCCAAGGCCTGGATATAGGTAGTACCCTCCCATATTGAGTTTAACTTTGCGTCACGGGCATATTGTTCAACCGGAAATTCCCTGCAATATCCCACACCCCCTAAAATCTGGACGGCTTCCCGGATCAGAGCGTAGCCAAAATCGGAGCAGTACGCCTTGACCAGGGGGGTGAACAGCTCCACCTGCTGGAAAGCCTTACGCCTTGCTGCCTCATCCGGATCCTTTTCAGATACATCCATCAGGTACAATACCTTCCCAAGCATGGCGCGCATAGCCTCGGTGCCGGCCTTGAGGTTCATAAGCATCCGTCGCACATCTTCGTGCTGTATTATCGGTACCCGGTCCGCCTTGCGATCGGTAAAGGGAGGGCCCTGTACCCTTTCCCTGGCATATGTCCGGGCAGTGTCATAGGCGCTGGCCGCCAGGGACAGGCCCATGAGCCCGACACCCATACGGGACTCGTTCATCATCTGGAACATTTTGGCCATGCCGCTGTTCGGTTCACCTAAGAGAATACCCCGGCATTTGCCGTTTTCCCCGAAGTTGAGCGTACATGTAGCAGAACCTAAAATGCCCATCTTATGTTCTATGCCGCTGCAAAAGACGTCGTTGGGTTCTCCAAGGGAACCGTCAGGGTTCACCCAGATCTTTGGTACAATAAAAAGACTGATACCCCTGGTCCCGTAGGGGGACCCCTCAATGCGGGCCAGAAGGAGATGTATTATGTTTTCGGTGAGGTCGTGTTCTCCCGCGGAGATAAACCTCTTGGTTCCCTCAATCTTATAGATACGCTGATCCCCTGCCTCAGGATCGGGCACTGCCCTGGTCCTGATCCAGCCCACGTCCGATCCTGCGTCAGGCTCGGTCAGGCACATGGTCCCGCCCCACACGCCCGTGTACATCTTCTCCACGAAAAGTGCCCTGTCTTCATCCGTGCCGAAGTTTTCAACCAGCCTTCCATTTCCCACGGCCAGGCCGGGATAGCTCATCATGGCCAGGTTGGCGCCCATGAAAATCTCGCCTACAATGCCGCCCATGATCGCGGGCAGGCCCTGTCCACCAAACTCCGGGGCGTTGGAGACAGCCATCCAGCCGTTTTCCGCCAATACCTGCCAGCACTCATGAAATGACCCCGGCACCCTGACCCGACCATCCTCATAAACGCAGCCTTCTTGGTCGCCGTCCTGCATGGTAGGCCCCAGGACTTCCTTGCCCACCTTCATGGCCTCATCTATGATCATTCGGAAATCATCAACTGAAAAATCCTTGTATGCCTCGTAGGACAAAAGTTTGTCCACATCCATATGTTCAAACAGCATAAACTCTATGTCTCGTGCATCACGCCTGAAATAATTGGTCCCCATGACTTTACTCCCCTTTTTACCCTAACCTTGCAAACCCCCAATTACCAAAATCGCCAATGATTTGGCAGGAAACTGAAACAAGAGTTTGATTGTATTAGGTGTGTCTATTTTTTCTCCATAACCTCCATTATTTTTTTTGATAACCGCTTCATGCGGAATGGCTTCTGAATAAACCCATTGCAACCACGTTTTAGTATTTCACTTGCCTGGCCCTCAACACTATAGCCGCTTGAAAGAATGACCTTAATGTTAGGGTTGATCTCTTTCAATATGTCATAGGTTTCCCCACCTCCCATTTCCGGCATGATCATATCCAGGACAACGATGTCAATCTTAGTTTGATTTTCTTTATAGATTTTTATGGCCTCTTTGCCATCTCTTGCCGTTAAAACATTATAGCCCAGCCTTTTTAGTATCTTTTCTCCAATACCAACAATCATATCCTCATCATCTACTAGAAGAACTGTCTCTGTTCCCTTTAATACCTCTTCCGGCAGCTTCTTTTCTTCTATAACTTCTTTCTCTGAAGCTGGCAGATATATGTCAAATGTCGTTCCTTCACCCTTCTGGCTGAACACGTTGATAATGCCGCCATGGTTTTTAATGATACCGTATGTAGAAGCAAGGCCAAGGCCCATCCCCCTGCCCATCTTTTTGGTAGTAAAAAATGGCTCGAATATTCTTTCCTGGGTTGCCTCATCCATACCCACTCCAGTATCCGTTACGGAGATCTTTACATATTTACCCGGGCTTAATTTATAGGGCTTGGAATAGCTTTCATCAAACATCACATTTTCCGTTTGCAGATATAGCTCTCCACCACCAGGCATGGCCTGCCAGGCATTGACATAAAGGTTTAACAGTACCTGCTCAATCTGACTCCGGTCTACCTCTACCGGCCAGATACTTTCTTGATATTTTGTGTGTATTTTTGTCTCTTTCTTTGTCCTGCCGAACATTTGAGAACTCTTGTGGATTAATTCATTCATGTCGGTCGGCTTGACTTCATACTTGCCAGTTCTGGCAAAACCTAATAGCTGTTTGGTCAGACCAGCCGCGCTTTTGACAATATCCTCTATTCCTTTGAGTTCCTCATAATGCAGTTGGGGTAAATCAGTATCCATGAGCATCAAGGATGTACGCCCCTGTATACCCATTAAGAGATTGTTGAAGTCATGGGCAATGCCGCCGGCAAGGGTGCCCAATGCCTCCATCCTCCGAGCTTGCTGG
>JAKLQB010000803.1 GCA_022013615.1 Desulfobacterales bacterium
ATTCAATCTAACAACTGTATTGGTCTCTCACTGTTAACTATTTCCACCGTATTTTTCTTGTCCGCCGAGTTATTACTCAACTTCTATTTCCTTTTCCCGCTGAAAATGATTCTGGTTTCCCTTAAACTTTAACCTAATAATCAGGTAAAGATTCAATGGAGAAACCCCTCAAAATGTGCCAGCCTTGCTCCTGACAGGACTCGGGTTGTCCTATCGGGAGCTTTAATTCTCAGAATAAAGCAGATCTGAACTCTTGTAGTTAAACAAAAAAGGAGGTGCAGCATGCCTAAATATCTGATTTGCGGTTCCTATACTGAAGAAGGCTTAAAAGGGCTTCTTAAGGACGGGGGCACTAAGCGAATGGAGGCAACAAAGCAAGCGATAGAGTCGTTAGGTGGGACATTAGAGGCATTTTATTTTGCTTATGGGGATAATGACGTCTATTTCATTGCTGATCAACCGGACAACGTTAATGTTATTGGTGGTATTCTATTAGCCAACGCCAGTGGTGCAGTAAAACTCAAAACCACGGTCCTTATCACCCCTGAAGAGATTGACCAAGCAGTCAAAAAAACTATGGACTGGCGCCCACCTGGACAATGAAAAAACTATGGCTCATTAAGCTAAATAAAGACTGTTGAAATTCCAAGCAGGGCAAATATGCCCTGCCTAATTCATCTCCTATGAATAGTAAGCTGCTATGTAAACCTGAAATCCACAGAGCTCATGTGATATATGGATCATATATGATAGAAATCAATAAAATCTGATAGTTGCGACTCTGGCAAGAAATCTCAAATTTCTGAAGACTCTAAATATCTGTGATTACATCTACGTATCGGCAATTCGGGGAAAGTTGTGATATTTTAATACTCAATTTTTCATATGCATGGTTATTGACCAATATTTTTATGAATCTTCAAATTCAATCAATCCTCTTTGAAGGTATTGAAATAGTCTTTATGAATAGCAATCCAAAACCATTAAAAGTTTGTTTGCTTGAAAAATGTGGAGGAAATTATGGTTCATCATAAACACGATTGGGGAAATGTTGAAGAGTCTGGAAATTCAAAGCAGTATATCGAATATTTAGACGCTGTGACAGCACAAGCTGAGATGAAGCGGTACAAAAATATGAGCTACAAATTGCTAAATATCGAAAGTGGAAGTTCCATACTTGACCTTGGTTGTGGGACAGGTGATGATGTTTTGACATTGGCTGAATTGGTTGGGCCGAGTGGCAAAGTTGTCGGACTCGATAATAGTAAATCGCTGATAGAAGAAGCGAATCAAAGGTCAAGGCATATGGAATTACCAGTTCAGTTTCAAGTAGGTGATGCTCACAAATTGGATTTGGCGGACAACACTTTTGATGGTTGTCGAGCGGACCGTGTATTCATGCATTTACACGACCGGCAACAAGCCCTTTCTGAGATGATTCGAGTTACACGGCCTGGCGGTCATATAGTTGTCAGCGATCCAGACTGGGATACTATGATTGTTGAAGCCCCTGACCGAGATTTGACACGTCAAATTATAGATAATTTTGTTGAGCAATTAGTCATAAATCCATGGTGTGGCAGAGAGTTATATAAATTATTTAAGTTGGTTGGCTTGGAAAATGTCGTAGTTGCGGACACAGTGACCTTAGTGTTAACGGATTTTTCAACTGCAAACCAGATGTGGGGATTTGATAAAGCTGCTGATTTGATGCGAAAGGAAAAACCTTCCTTTGCTGATAAAGTAGAATCATGGTTAAGCTATCTAAAGCAAGCTGATGACGAGGGATTTTTCTTTAGCGCTGTTACTGGGTTCACAGTAGCTGCTGAGAAATCTCCTTCATAGACCAGCCTATTGAGGTGCACATGCTAAAAATGAGCGTTACTTTCATTTGCGGTGTTACTGTTTATGTATTACAAAAGAAGGCTATTTTTCAGATATTCCCTTAGTATCAGCAAAAAATTTTCATCTTACAAGTACCGATACTGTAAACGTATCACTAATAAACCACAAGTACCGATACCTGCTATGAAAACCAAGATATCAGACAGCTGAAATCGTGAGATAGGCAGAACATATATGCAATTATTTAGTCATTTAAGATAGTTGGTTTTATGGCAAGGTATCTGTAGCCGGAACTCCGTCAAATGTGGTCCTAATTTTAGAGCATATCACAATTCTAAACGAAGTCCGGATACTCAATAAATCACCAGTTCCCGGAATCTTCAATTTGATTGACTAAAACACATTAATTTGGGTATAAACTCATAATTATTTCTGATTCTCTTATTCCATCTGACTTGAAGCGGTCCTACATTTGTAGAATCAAAGCCTATCGCTCACCTGACTTTGTGTTCCTCTGTATAGTCCAAATCCTGTGTTCCTTAGTTTGAAACTTTAAAAATGGGGGGCTATTATGGCAGATGAAGGTTTTAAGCGCAAACTCACCGCTATCTTTAGTGCAGATGCAGTTGGTTACAGCCGCCTCATGGCAGAAGATGAGACTGCTACCGTGAAGACTATAGCTGCCTACCGTGAAGTTATGACCTCTCTGATCAAACAGCACAGGGGCCGGGTTGTGGATTCTCCCGGAGATAATTTACTCGCTGAGTTTTCCAGTGTGGTCGACGCAGTGCAGTGCGCTGTTGCCGTGCAAAATGAAATTCAGACACGAAACGCAGAGTTGCCGGATAACCGCAGAATGGAGTTTCGCATTGGGATCAATCTCGGGGACGTCATTGATGAAGAAGGCCGTATCTACGGTGATGGGGTCAACATCGCAGCCCGACTGGAGGCACTGGCAGACCCTGCTGGAATATGCGTTTCGAAGACGGCTTTTGATCAAATCGAAACCAAATTGCCTCTGGGGTATGAATATCTGGGGGAACAATCAGTTAAAAATATACCCAAACCGGTGGGTGCTTATCGGGTCTTGATGAAGCCTGATGCTGCTGGCAAAGTGATTGGTGAGAAAAGATTTTTAGGTAGGTATTCACGCAGGACAGCTATGGCCGCCATTATAATCCTGGTCATGGTTGCAGGAGGTTTGGTTGGCTGGAATATTTATCTTCAACAATCAAAAAAAGTAGAGCCGGCCTCTGTAGAGAAGATGGCATTTCCGCTCCCCGATAAACCATCTATTGCAGTGCTGCCTTTTGTAAATTTGAGTGAGGACCCCAAGCAAGAATATCTTAGCGATTCAATAACTGACCAAATAATCACTACTCTCTCCAGGTTTCCACGTTTGTTTGTGATTGATCGGCAATCAACCTTCTTTTACAAGGGAAAAGCCGTGAAGATTCAGAAAGTGTCTGAGGAGCTAGGCGTGCGGTATGTGCTGGCGGGGGGTGTCCAGAAGGCTGGCGATAAAGCGCGGGTTACAGCTCAGCTTATCGATGCAATTACAGGTCGTCACATTTGGAGCGAACGATACGACCTGGAGGTTAAAGATATATTCGCTTTCCAAGATGAGATAACAATTAAGATCATGAACGCTATGAGTATAGAACTTACGGAGGGAGAGCAGGCCCGTCGTTGGACGAAAGAAGGCACGGACAACCTGAAAGCTCTTGAAAAGCACTATCAAGGACTGGCTTCTTTTCTGCGCGGCACGAAAGAAGATAATGATAAGGCCATCCAGTTGTTCGAAGAAGCTATTGCACTTGATCCTAAATTTACATGGCCTTATGTATATTCGGGCCTTGCTCACTATGTTGCTGCGACAACTCACTGGAGTAAATCTCCCGCTAAATCCCTTCAGATAGCGTTTAAATTGGCAGAAAAAGCCCTCGCTATCGATGACTCAGATGATGGCGCTCATGCATTAATAGCCCGTATCTATACTCTGAAACGTCAATATGATAAAGCTCTCTCCGAGGTGGAACGAGCTGTTACTCTTAATCCTAATGGGGCGGACGCATATCATGCCTTTGCGGCGATTGTGGGCCAGCTAGGCAGGTGGGATGAAAGCCTTTTGTATGTCAAAAAGGCGATACGGCTTAGCCCGTTCCCTGGACCCTGGTACTACTTTGCTTTAGGTCAGGGCTATTTTATGACAGGGCAGGATGAAAAATCCATAATGAAATTGAAAAAGATGCTTTAGCAATCCCCTAATAATTTTTTAACCCATGTTTTTCTTGCAGCTTGCTACAGTTCATTAGGTCGTGATGCGGAGGCTATCGCTGCAACAAAAGAAGTCCTCCGGATCAGTCCTAAATTCAGTGTCGAATCCTTTGCAAAACGAGTACCTTACCAGAA
>JAKLQB010000804.1 GCA_022013615.1 Desulfobacterales bacterium
GAAAAAGAAAGAAGGAAAAGCAGATGAAAGAAGATATCCCCCTGAGAAAGGAGAAGAACTCAGGGGGGTTGGAGGTTAATAAAGGGGGTTAAGGTTACTCAGTGAAGTTGCCAATCCAACAAGGAGGTCTTTAGGAGGAAAGCGTTGGGTTGATGGAAAACCATCAGACCGGACGAACTATCTATAGGCTTCCCAAAATGCCGTTATTTTCCCAGCGCAATTCTCTTCCTTTTTTATCTTAGGAATTAGCCAGCGAAAAGATGCACGCACATCCGAGAAGCCCTTTAAGTGCCACCTCAAACTCCCTTTCTCTGAGTATTAGCCATCGGAGGCTTTTGATCCTCGCAGGGTTTATTATTTTCGTGTTGAAGTAGGGAGGCACTTAACAGCTTGCACTCTCTCATCTTTTAAAAGAGCAGATTGTCAAACGTGGTATTGGACTCTTTGTCTTTGAAGTTATGCAAAAATCGTGCAGCTTTTTTTAAGGTAGAGATATCGGCTTAGATTCTAAAGTGTTAGCTTAATATAGTTAGGAGAATACGTCTAAAGTGTACAAAAAAATCTATGGAAACAAATACCTGATTATGAGGAATCTATTCCACTTTCTGCGGTTACTGATGGTAAAACCGGGTTTATGCGATCAATACAGACCGTTCCATTTTTCTTCGGTTTCGATGGGAAGGCGGATAGTGAAGGTTGTACCTTTGCCTACCTCCGTATCAAAGGTAAGTGTCCCACCGTGCTTTTCTACGATGATTGAATGAGAGATAGTTAATCCCTGGCCCGTCGCTTCCCTGGTTGTGAAGAATGGATCAAAAATTCTGGTTCGGAAAGCCTTAGGAATTCCCGCGCCCGTATCACTAATTCGGATTTCAACCCAGTCCCCATCACTTGAAGTGCTTACCGTAATAATTCCCTTTCCCGTGAAATCGTCAACCACAATCTCTGCAATGGCCTGGGCCGCGTTGATGATTATGTTCAGTATCACCTGATTGAACTCTCCCTGCAGGCAGGGAACAAGTGGCAGGGATAGATCAAAGTCTGTCACCAACTCAGCAACGTAATTCCACTCATTTCGTGCCACGGTAATTGTGCTCTCAATGGCCTTATTGATATCAATAGCTGTTTTCTCTGCGGTGCCCGGGTGCAAAAAATCCTTCATGGCTAAAACGATTTTGGCGATACGTTCTATCCCCTCCAGAGTTTGTTGAATGGCTGTGGGAATTTCATTCTTGAGATACTCCACATTAACTTCTTCTACTTTTTCCTGTACTTCACGAATGAAATCATCCTCCACAGTTCCGACCTTGATCGCTTCAATTAGCTCTCCATACTTCCCCAAAACCTAACTCAGGTTGTTGAATGCGTGCCGGAGAAACCGCGTATTATCCCCCACATATTGCGTGGGAGTATTGATTTCATGGGCCATACCCGCAGCCAACTGACCGATGGACTCTAGTTTCTGTACTTGTACAAGCTGGTTTTCTAAAATTTTCTGCACTGTCATATCCGCCCCCGCGATGCTAAGAACTGAAAGCATCCCGGTATCGTTTTTGATTTTACTAATCATGATAGCCAATAATCCATCTTTATTGTCTAACTGCTTGAACCGAAGGTCATCCGCCCTTGTTGGACGGTTTTCGTTCACGCAGCTAATCACCCTGAAATGACTAAGTCGGACCTTCTCGTTTTAAATGCAGGAAATATGCCGGAATGGGGTAGAGAAAAATCCTCAATAATTACAGATAATTGGTGTTCTTTTAGGGAATCAAGATGTAAAACTGTGGGAAAATTTGACGATGAATCTACCTTTGTGCCAAATTTTTGACTTCTGTAAGTGACTATAGTATTATGACCACGTCATTTTAATCCATTTCAAATGAGAGGCAAGATAGTTTATATGGAAAATCAAGTGTCTAAATCAAAATTCAAACCCCATGCGTTGCAATATTTTCGGGAGGTGGAACAAACAGGGAGGGCATTAGTCATAACTGATCGTGGCAAACCAGTACTGAAAATTTTACCCTACTCCGAAAAGCCTGGCAACGCCCTTAGGATGCTCCGAAATTCTGTCATCAAGTATGAAAATCCCACGGATCCCGTAGGGCTTAATGACTGGGAGTCCTTAAAATGATAGTACTGGATACGCATGCCTGGGTTTGGTTTGTCAGTAATCCCGACTTGCTTTCTAAGCCGGCAAGAAAAGCGGTTGATGCCGCCATGGAACAGAAAGAGATATTCATCTCGTGCATCAGCGCATGGGAGGTAGCTCTGCTGGTTGCCAAAAAGCGATTAAGGCTCACACTGGAGGTTCCAGACTGGATAGCTAAGTCGGAAAGGCTTCCTTTTTTTCATTTCCTGCCTGTTGATAATTCTGTTGCAGTTAAGTCGGTTAATTTGCCTCAACCCCTCCACAGTGACCCTGCAGACCGCATCATAATTGCGACCGCCATTACAATAGCCGCCCCTGTGATTACAAAAGATGAAAAACTATTGAACTATCCTCATGTGAAAACGATATGGTGAATATACCCTAATGAATTATTCTCTTATCTGATGACTTATTCAATATAGTCAACAACGTCCACAAGTCACAGATGACATGTGTATAAACACTTCTCCGCTTTTCTGAGGGAAATAGAAAAATTAGGCTGCTTTTTTTAAGGAGATAATAAGCCGTCTGCCAAGCAGGCTAAGGGCCTGTTCAATGCGTTGTAGTTTTGTTTGGTGCTTAGGGGAAAGCATACGACGGATTTCCTTTTCGTCAACGCAAAGTCTGCGGGCAAGTTCAGATTTGCTGATTCCTTCTTCACGTACCGCAATATAGAGGGCGGCCTTGGCGGACATTTGGGCGGAAAGGGGTATTGCGTATTGGCCTTTTTTAACAGTGGAGGCCTCAGGTATGGCTAGGCCATCTACAATGCACACTGCGATTGCCTCTTCCAGACAATCCTCGGCTTCGGCCAGAGCTTCTTTTAGGCTTTCTCCATCTGTGGCGGCAAATGAAATGTCAGGAAAAGTGACGAGAAAAAAACCGCCTTCATCCGGTTTGATATTGGCTGGATAGGTAAATTTAAACATGGAACAATCTCCTTATTTCAGGTGGCCTTTTGTAAGGTTCAGGTCAGCAAGCATTTTATTAAGCAGTCCCGGCCCGATTTCTTTTTTTCTGTCTTTGACAATGGTAAAGAGGGAACCGTAATATAACGTGCCGTGGCTTCCCTTTCCCCGTTTAGTTTCAAAGCGGACTGAAATTTTATTTATTTTGCCAAGTTTTTTGACTATTCTAATAAATTCAGTGCCATTCATTGTTGTGATTGTAGTGCAGTTTTTAGCAGATTTCAAGGCAAAAATGTCCGAACAGTAAAATTTGTTTTTTATACTTAAAAACGCAGGAGGTGAAGAGATCGGGGGACAATTAGAATCCACTGAATTCAAAGTAGAGTTCGCCCATTTTTCAATAGTTTAGCCCGCAAAAGGCGGACAAGGGTTAATTCCCCGCAGCTTGCTGCGTTACTAACGACCTTCCTCCCTAAAAATGGGGAATTAGATCCACTGCAATATGGATTACATTCCATAGCCACAATTCCCTAAACTCATTTCCATAAGAAACATCCTGCCAAAACTATTAGCAGTTTCAGCTAATTACAAAGAATAATTCCCCCAACTTTTTAAGGCATACAATTTGCTCATAGTCAGGAAGACTGACCGAAACGTCAGGATCTGTAGTGGCTGGTGAGTGAAACTATCTTCGAGCATAGTGTGTCGATCAAATCGTTTCATGGGCGGAGTGCTCATGTAAACGAAGGGGCGGAGCAGTGCACGGTGACAGGCAAAAGACCAAGGAACAAAGGAACAATGAAAAGAGAAGTTCCATTTGGATAAAGCTGCCTTTACAAACCTGAATCGATAATCGCAGTCTAAATGATAGGAGAAAGCAATATTAAAGCAAAAAGGCCTTCGAACAAGGTCATAAGTTTGACCAGGAAAAGGCTGGAAAAAAAGATTGTGCCGGTTCAAGAAAAAAATAGAAACGTTCAATCGAATACACGGGTTATTGCCATAACAAGCGGCAAAGGGGGAGTAGGCAAGACTAACATTGTTGCCAATCTTGGGTTTGCCCTTAGCAAGTTAGGGAATAAGGTCCTTCTTTTGGATGCAGATCTCGCATTAGGAAATCTTGATGTATTGCTCGGCCTGGCTCCAAGACATAACTTCTTAGATGTTATTATGGGCTCAATGACTGTCCCTGGAATTACAGTTGAGGGCCCCGCTAATATGAAGATACTTCCTGCCTCTTCAGGCGTTCAAGAGCTTTCCCAGTTAACAAAAGGCATAAAAGCTCGGATTTTTACCGGACTGGATTCATTGATGCATTCTATCGATATTCTCTTAATTGATACTCCATCGGGTATTTCCTCGAATGTGATTTATTTCAATAAGAGTGCGCAAGAGATAATCGTTGTAATATCCCCTGAACCCACCTCTATGACTGACGCCTACGCTTTAATGAAGGTTCTTTCTCTCAGGTATTCAAAAAGCGATTTTAAAATTCTGGTAAATCTGGCTATGAATGGCGATGAAGCGGACGGAGTTTTCAGAAAAATAAAACAGCTTAGTGACAGATTCTTAAATGTATCAATCGAATACATTGGACATATCTTGTTTGACGAAAATGTAAGTAAATCCGTAAAGCTCCAAAAACTCGTAACTGATATATATCCTGATAGTGCGGGAAGCAGGTGTTTTGCTGCTTTGGCGAATAAAATCCATACAACAACGCCCGCCTGCTTTTCAATGGGAAGTAACAACCCTTTCTGGGAACAAGTTCTGCAGAACAGCTTAGAATAATTGTAACCGTGAACTCCGCCTGCCATCCGTCGGGCAGGGGTGAACTCTGAACCTGTGAAAGCCTACAGACATTTTACGAAGCAAAATCATTTATTAAGGGAGCAGTTGATAACTAAACATCTTCCTTATGTGAAACGGATCGTTTACAGGATTGCAACCAAACTTTCATTTTGCATAGAAATTGATGAGCTAATAAATGCAGGCAATATTGGCTTGATTGAAGCAGCAGAACGATATGACGTTTCAAGAGGCAACAAATTTATGAACTACGCGGTATATAGAATCAAAGGGGAAGTCTTAAGCGAGTTACGGAATCGAGACTTTCTTTCAAGGTCATATAGAAGGAAAGTTCGGGAGTTAGAACATACCGATTCAAAGCTCGAGAAGAAATTAGGGAGAAAGGCCAAAGATAATGAAGTATTGAAGGAACTTGGATGGAATCATGATCAATTCTATAAAATTAGAGAAAAATCGAGATATTCTTTTATTAGTCTTGAGGAAATAGGATTTTTGTCTAAAAAGGATAAAAAGGACCTCACGGGCTATTTAGGCAATAATGGCGGTACCAAGGACGCATTGACATTGATAAGGCAGGCTGAAATAGAAAACACTATATTCGGGGCGATTGAGCAATTAGCTGAAAAGGAGAAACTGGTAATTTCCTTATACTACTGGGAGGAGCTGACTATGAAGGAGATTGGAATAACTTTGGATATATCAGAAGCCAGAGTATCTCAGATTCATTCGAAGGCAATTAACCATCTGCGAAGTAAACTGGGAAAGGAAATTCTAATAGAGGAGTAATACATGGAAATAAGAAAAACGATTATACCTTTCGTATTAGTTCTTCGTCATCTACTACGAGGATCTTCTTTTCATTTATTGTGTTCTCCTCAATTTTCGTAAGCGTTCACAGGTTCAGGGTTCAACGTTCAGCGCCGCCTCTGACCGCCGAAGCGGCCAGTTTGATCGAAAAAGAGACTC
>JAKLQB010000805.1 GCA_022013615.1 Desulfobacterales bacterium
ACCTCTTTGGCATGTTTTCGGGCTTCTTCCTCCCTGCCGAGGTGTACATGAACCTCTGCCAAAATGAGGTGTGATGTAATTAGACCCATACCAAATACCCCTCTTTTTTTTACCAGATCAAATTGTTGCCGGGCTATTTCAAAAGCCTCCTCATAACGCTCAGCCGTGATGTAGGCCAAGGCAAGGATTCCCAAATACCAATGCGGATGATAAGGGCTGAGGCGCATCGCTTTTTCCATTAATTCAATCGCCTCCTTTCCCCTTCCAGCAAAATACATTATCTGAGCCAGGATAGCCGTATTACAGGCATTGTTGGGTCCAAGTTCCAGGGCTCTTTCTCCCGCTTCAATCGCTTTCTCATACTGCCCCTGGCCCAAATAAATCGTACTCCATAAAGCATGTACGTCGGGTTGCGTATCATCCATTGTTATTGATTTCTTTGCAAGCTCAAGGGCTTTTTCTATAGACTCGGATGGGGAGCTGCTGAATCCATAAGCCGCATCAACCCAATAGGTCCAAGCCAAATAGGTCCACGCAAACGCATATTTTGGATCCAACCGTGCAGCCTGTTCAAAAAGATCCCGCGCTTTGGCATTGTCCTCCTTTGTGAACCGTTCAAAAAGATCAACAGCCTTAGAAGCATGCCCAAGGGCTTCCAAGTTATGGCTTGATTTGTGCCATATACGGGCTTGCTCTCCACGCGTCAACTCGACCTGGAGGGCGACTACAATCCTTTGAGTAATTTCATCCTGTAAATCAAATATATCTTCCAATTCACGATCATACCGTTCCGCCCATAGATGGTTACCCGTGGTGGCGTCGATAAGTTGGGCCGTAATTCGCAACCGGGATCCAGCCTTTCGGACGCCGCCTTCCAGCACATATTGCACTCCCAGATCCCGACTAACCTGTTGTACCTTTACAAATTTACCCTTGTAGGTAAACGATGAGTTCCTGGCAATCACAAACATTTCCGAGATCTTGGAAAGGGCTGTGATAATCTCTTCAGTTAGCCCGTCGCTGAAATAGTCTTGCTCAGGGTCTCCACTTATATTGGCAAAAGGCAGCACAGCCAGAGACGGTTTGTCAGGCAGATCTAATCTTTTGCTGGACTCAAAGCCAGTAGCATCACCCTCCATCCCTACTTTGTACACCCGAACCGGCTCTGTAATATTCTTAACTGCATGTTCACCTGTGTACTCAAAACCAAAAGGCAATTTATTTTTTACCTGGTCATAGACACTATTTGAAATGCAGATTCCGCCGCCTTCTGCCAGGCCCTCCAGACGGGCTGCTATGTTGACCCCCTCGCCGTAAATTCGGCCCTCTTCCTCAACAATATCCCCCAAGTTAACACCGATGCGGAAAAGCATTCGTCGGTTTTCTGATAAGGTGGCGTTTCGCTCGCCAATCGTTTTTTGTATTTCAACAGCACACTTGACGGCATCCACTACGCTGCCAAACTCTGCAAGTACATTATCACCGGGAGAATCCACGACCCGCCCATGGTGAAACGCAACCTTTTCTCTAAGTGCTTCGCGATATTCGGTGAGGGTGCGGATGGTGGCTTCTTCGTCCTCTCCCATCAGGCGACTGTAACCTTTAACATCAGCACTGAGTATGGCGGCAAGTTTGCGTCTAAACCCTGCATCAGCCATTGATTTTCCCCACTTTCTCAGGTTTCAGGCAACAAAACCCTGAAGTCGAAATAGTCAGTAAACCGCGAAATTAATTCTTTTGTGTCGTTCAAAAGTGTCCGCACAGCATATTCTTTTCTACATACCCAAGGCAGTAAGAATCAGGCTGCGAACACTTTTGAACGTTACCAATTTATTACGCTCTATCGTCGCTCACTTTTTTTTCTTCACAGGGGCAGGGTAGGATGGCCTTCTACCCCCGAGGCAGTCCATCTAACTCTTTTCTCACCTTGTCCGGTTCAATAAGGGTGCCCAATCGATCAAAGATCTCCAGGGCTCTGGACAGATATTGCCGGGCTTCTTGGATCTTGCCTTCCTTCTTGTGGAGTCGGCCATAACCCGCGCAGGCCATTGCCAGTTCGTTTTCCGCTTTGATCTCTTGAAACACGGCGATAGCCCGTGTGAAGTGGTTGATGGCCTGTTCGGGATTAGCTTCCAGGGTCGTTTCACCCAATAAGCGGTGAGCATAACCTATGAGGAACCTCATTCCCGTCCGCTCGGCAAGCTCCAATCCTTCACACAGCTTACTCGTTGCTGCGTCCCTGGCCGCCTCACATCCTTTTGATCCCCCCGATGATGACATAACGGGGCGCACCTGGCCTGCTTATTCGTGATTGCCATTCCATCCATCACCCACATCACCCCCCACAAACCAAGTCAACAAGTCAGCAATGTCCCCCTCCCCTCTCCAAACCATCTAAAGCTTCCCTTGCTTTCTTCAGGTAGACTTCAGCTTTAATCTCTTCAAAAACATGAACGGCCTCTGAAATACACCCTCTGGCTTGGGCATTTCTTTTTCTGATCCGATACAAATTTCCCAAATCCATAGATGCCGATCCTTGAATCCCTTTCGCTCCAAACCGCTTGGCACTTTCCACGGCCTTACTTAGGAAGTCTTCCGCCTTTTTTGAAGCAAAAGGGACATTCTTTGCCAAAAATCCCAGGTTTTTTATTATAGATAAGTTCCCCGGTCTTTCACCGTACGCTATTTGGAGATAAAGCTTGCCCAACACATACTCCGTAAAGGCTATGCCGTAACCCCATTTTTTTTCGATACTGGAATTCCGGATGTCTTCAATCATTTGCAGCCCTCTTGACATCTCCCCCTTGTTGACCAAAAGAATTCCTAAAATTGGTGAAACAGCCGGACCGAATAGTTCACATCCGAAATTGTGCATATAGGAAATCACATGGCTGAGCATTTCCTCGCTCTTCTCAAGCTGGTTGCTTAAAAAGTAGCATAATCCGACATAGAGTCTGGCCCAGGTCTCGTAAAATGGATCTTGGGCAATGCCGAGTGCTCTTTCATAGCATGAAACCGCTTTTGTCAAATCCCCATCCGCAAAATGGCTATGGCCAATGCAGATGTATCCGGCAACCTGGCTCCGGATGTTTGAATGTTTCTCACCATACTGAAGCAACGTTTTTCCAATTTCAAAGCTCTGCTTTTTCTCTCCGTTAAAAAACCCTAAATGCCCTATACCTGCCATTGATTTAAAGAAGAGATATTGGTCGGATTTTATCGATTCGGCAATCCCCGTCGCTCTTTGCCAAAAAGAGTATCCTTCTTCATATTTGTCGCATACCGCACACGTATAAACCAGCCACATACAGGCATACCCAACAACAAGCTGACTGTTCGCTTCTTCACCGATTCTAAGGGCTTTTTGAAGGTATCTATAGGATTCCTCAACTTCCCATCTGAATGTAAGTGTAAAGCCGAGCCACGCGTAGAACATCCCCTTTACTTCCTTGTCATTTATAAGGCCCGCTTCCTGCTCATGCCGCTTTAAAAGGTCTGTCTGCTCTTTAAAATCGCCGCGGTAATAGTAAACTAACGACCATTTGTTCAGGAGTTCAAAAAGAAGTTCCCGCTCTTCTTCTGTCTTGGTTTGTTTGTCGGCTATCAGGTTGTATGCTTCTTTGTAGTATTCGTGCGATTCTTGGACAGCGTACCTTCCCAGGCTCTTTTCGCCCGACTTCATGAGGTAATCAATGGCCTTATGGGCAGATCGACCCCGGGTAAAGTGAAAGGCCAGGGTCTCGTAGAACTCAGGGAGCCGGTTATGAAAGAGTTGCTCCATAACGGCCCCAATCTGTCCATGGATCTTTTGCCGCTCCTTTTTGAGCAGGCCGTTGTATACGACCTCCTGGGTCAGGGGATGCTTGAACATATACTCCAGATCCGGTTCAAGAGACCTGGTTCTGATGAAGTCGAGTCGCTCGAGAGTGCTTAGCCCCCGGTCTATGCGCTCATCGAGCTCCGTGACCCTTCTGAGGATCTCGTAGAGAAAGGCCCTCCCGATCACCGAGGCCTCCTGGAGAATGCGCTTGGTCTCTTTTGCCAGCCGGTCAAGCCTCCCGGAAATAAGCCCGTGGATCGTTGGAGAGATATCAGACTCCGAGATCGGCCCCATGAGTTTCCAATCGCCGTTGTCCCGGATCAGCTTCTCGGATTCAAGCAGGGAGTTGACCAGCTCTTCCAGGTAGAAGGGATTGCCCTCCGCCCTCTCCTGGACAAAGCGCTTCAGATCAGAAGGAATGGTTCCGGTATGGAGCAAGGATTCAAGCATCTCCTGCGCCTCCGAGAGGGACAGATCCTGGAGGCGAATCTCGTGGTAAACCTTCGCAAGGCCGCTTACCTGCTGACTCGTGAAAAGAGTGAAGACCGGTCTGTAGATACAGAGAACAATGGCAGGTTGCCGGACATCTAACAGGGTATGTCGAAGCAGGTCTACAAAGGAGGGGTCCGCCCAGTGGAGGTCTTCCAGTAAGAATACGGTTGGAGCGCTTCGGGCCAGGGCCGAGATAATCGTCTGGATTGCCTCTTGAAGGCGGGATCTCCAGAACTCGGGACTCACCTCTTCCACCTCGGGGTACCTGAGCGAATAGAGAGTGCCCAGATAGGGGACAAGGTTTTCTTTTTTCCCTATTAGGTTCTCGACCCCTTATTCGACCTTTTCCCTGACTTTTTCTTGAGAATCCCCCTCGTTGATTAGAAAAACCCGATTCAGGAGATCAATTAATGGATAATAGGGTATGTTTTGGGAATATGGATAGGCGTGTCCTTCGAGCCATTGAATCTCCTCAAGGTCCAAAGTGGCCTTGAAATCTTCAACCAGCCTGCTCTTTCCTGTGCCTGCGCCTCCACAAATCGAGAAGAGGCTTCCTTTTCCCTCCCTTACCTTTTCCACCGCTTCTCGGAGTTGGGCGACCTCCGCTTTTCTGCCAACCAGTTCGGCTCGTAAACCCGAAAGGCGGTGTATGGTAACCGGACGCTCTTTGGGGGATAGGAATCTGTAGGCTTGAATAGGCTCTGCCTTACCCTTGACCAGGGTCGATTCCAGGGCTTCGAAAACAAAATACCCCTCAGCCCGTCGATAGGTATCAATATCCACCAGAATCTCATCTGCTTTGGCCAAACTGCACAGCCGCGAGGCAAGATTGATGGTATCTCCGGCTACCCCGTGAGTTCCCTTTTCCATGTCCACTTCACCCGTGACCACCAGACCGGTATTGATGCCGGTATGCATCGAGATGGGTCGTCCGATCCTTTTTTCCATTTCCGGGCTTATGGCATCAACCAGTTCGTGGATTTCTCTGGCGGCCTTGATCGCCCTGACCGGATCATCTTCGTGGGCCATTGGAACGCCGAAAAGGGCCATCACGGCGTCACCGATAAACTTCTCAATAAATCCCTGGTACTTGCCAATTACTTCGGAGATATTACCGAAGATTCGGCTGGTGATTTCTTTTACCTCTTCCGGGTCTAGTTTTTCTGACATTGCCGTATATCCGGAGAGATCAGAGAACAAGACCGTCACGTATTTACGCTCTCCTTCAGCTTCTGCCACTTGCTTTTCAGCTTCTGCAACTTCCTCTAACCTTTGGCCGCATTGATTACAGAACTTTGCCAGGAGCGGTAATATTTTGCCGCACTGAGGACATTCGAGCTCTAATCTTTGTCCGCACTCAAGACAAAACTTGGATTTTTCCTCATTTTCAAACTGGCATTTTGGGCATTTCATTTTTATGCCCTCCATATTAATGTTAAATGAAAACACGGTTTGAGGGAAAAAGAGGTAAGACCTAAGCCTCCTAACAGGGTAACTACATTCAGACAGGAGATGAGAGGGCACGTTTTCAAATTTTTTCGCATTGAAAGCCCCCTTCAAAAGGGATTAAGTTATGGAGGGTGAATTATTGCCAATAGTATTGAACAAAACCAAGGGTGAGTCAAGGAAAATCGACTTCCAGAATAGCCTAGGAACTAGCGTATTTTATCAAAGGGAACAAAAAAACTATCTGAGATCATTGGGTTTCTTAAAAACGCCGTTTTTGGACTTTAGTCAAACCCGATCCATCTGACTTTCTGGTTTATGTCTTGTTTGGGTGGCATGACTGGCTTGTGGTCTGGATATCCTAAAGACACTATAGCCACGATCTCACGATCTTCAGCGATACCCAAAAAAGAGGCTATCATATCGGCGCGAGTTTTTAACGGTCCGGTCAGCCAGCAAGTGCCTAAGCCCTTATCCCATGCTGCCAGTAAGAGGTTTTCGATAGCAGCTGCTGCATCGCTGACACTATTTTTCCATACCCATGGATCCATCTCCTTGGGTACACAGACAACTATTGCAACAGGAGCTTCTCCCAATGTACGATAGAAATACCCGAGACCCTTGAGTTTGTCTCCACTCT
>JAKLQB010000806.1 GCA_022013615.1 Desulfobacterales bacterium
AAACCAAAGTCCGGGTTGTTGTGGTAAAAGGGGCTGGTAAGGCCTTCTCCACCGGCATTGATGTGGCAGAGTTTTTTGGGAAATCCCTGAAGGAGTATCGTGCATGGGTTGGATTGATGGAGCAAATGAGCAATGTGATTGCATACATGAAGAAACCTGTTATCGCTTCTGCCCATGGTTATGCCGTGGCAAATGGTGCCGGTCTCATTGCTTCCTGTGACCTGGCTATCGTTGCGGAAGGCACTAAGATCGGGACTACTGCAATTAATGTGGGCCTTTTCTGCATGGGCCCTGCCGTCCCCTTGTCCAGATCACTTGGCAGAAAGCGTTGTCTGGAAATGCTGCTCACCGGAGACATGATAGATGCCAGGGATGCGGAACGGTGGGGCCTCGTAAACAAGGTAGTGCCTGCGGATCAACTGGAGGAAGAAACTATGGCCCTTGCCAACAAGCTGGCTGAAAAAAGCCCTTTGGCCCTTCAAATGGGGAAACAGTCATTTTATGGCATGTCGGACATGGAATTCGGAAAGGCGCTGGAATATTCAAATGAAACCTTTGCGGCACTTTGTGTGACCGAGGATGCGCAGGAAGGGGTAGATGCTTTTCTAAAAAAGCGAAAACCTGTGTGGAAGGAAAAATAGGTTGGTGACAACTGTGGAAACCGGAAATAAAAATACCAGCCGGATATTTATAAAAGGCTTGAGAATCGCCCTGGTTTTAATCGTTGCCGGGGCCATTGCTGCTGTCTTGATCAAGATGCGGCCACACCCGACACGCCGGACTGTTGTGAATCCGGTGACTCTTGTAGAGACAATCAAGGCCCACAAAACCTCTCAAAACATGATCATTAGTGCTTACGGGACAATACGTTCCGGGGAAAATTTGGGCCTTACGGCAGAGGTGCGCGGGAGGATTGTAGAAATGTCTCCTGACTTTGAGGAAGGAATATATTTCCCCAAAGGTGCCTTTTTGATGCGTATTGATCCAAGCAGCTACAGCCTTAACGTGGACCGCTTCCGTACGGAAATAAAGCGGCTGGATGCGGAAGTAGCTCGGATTTCCCAGGAGAGGAAAAACCTTCAGGCCTCCTTGATAATCGTTGAAGAGGACCTTGGGCTTGTAAAAGCAGAATACGAACGTAATCTGGCCCTTGCAAAGCGGAAGGTGGTTTCTCAGAACCTGTTGGATCAAACCCAGCAGAGATGGTTGACGAGCCGCCAAAAGGCACAGGAGATTGAAAATTCCCTGGCACTTATTAAACCCCGCATCAATCTTTTAAAAGCCCAGCGCCAGTCTGTATTGGTACAAATGCAAGAGGCTCAATTGGATCTGGAGCGGACAGAAATCCGGGCCCCCTTTGATTGCCGTATGGAAAAAAAACTTGCAGAAACAGGCCAATATGTGACCGCAGGGACGAAATTGGCGCACCTGTATAACGTGGGAATTATGGAGGTGGAGGTGCATATCCCGCCCCAGGACATTGTATGGCTTCATTTTGACTCAGGAAAAACCGTAAATCTGAAAGGTGATCCACCTGCCAGGGCCCGAGTGACGTTTAATGCGGCAGGGCAGAAAATCCACTGGCAGGGTTTTGTATCCAGAACTAAGGGGCAGATGGAAGAAACCACCCGCACCTTGCCGGTAGTAATAGAAGTAAAAAATGGTCATCCCGGAACCGGACATCCGCTCATGCCGGGGATGTTTGTCACGGTGGAAATCGTGGGAAAACGAGTGGATGATCTGTACCTTCTTCCCCAGGGGGTGGTTCATGAAGACAATAGCGTTTACGTGGTGAACGATGGCAAGGTACACATCAAGTCTGTCAAGGTTTTCAGGCGTGTGGACAATCAGTTGTACGTCAAAGAGGGGATTGAAGAAGGAGATCAAATCATTACGGGTTTTCCTGGTGTCGCTACAGAGGGAATGAAGGTGCGCATAAAACCGAAGTCTGACCAAACGGGAGCATCAGGATGAAATCGCTTGCCCGATGGTCTGTTGAACACAGGGTCACGGTCAATCTGCTGATGGTCTTAGTGATCATCATGGGCCTTTTGGCGCTGACACGCATGACGCGGGAGGTATTTCCCCAATTCTCCCTGGATAGGATCTATATCCAGGTGGTTTATCCGGGTGCCAGCCCAGAGGAGATCGAAGAAGGAATCATCGTCAAGATCGAAGAAAAGATACAGTCTGTCGAGGGGATTAAAAAAATTATTTCCAAGGCACAGGAAGGGGTTGGCACTATTCTTCTGGAACTAAAAGAGGATGTGGACGACGTCCAGAAGGTTGTCGATGAGATTAAGACCCAGGTCGATACCATAGACACCTTCCCCGAGGAGGCGGAGACCCCCCTGATTAGCGAGGTCACATTCAAGGAAGAGGCCATCAACATCGCCATCTACGGAAATGTATCCGAATTGGCCCTTCGCAAGGTGGCAGAGAAGGTCAGGGAGGATCTCTTGACCTTCGATAACATCTCACAGGTGAACCTTGCCGGGGTCCGGGAATACGAGATCTCGGTTGAAATCTCCGAAGAGAATCTAAGACGTTACAGGCTGACATTTGATCAGGTTGCAGCCGCTGTGAGAACCGGCAGTCTCGATCTTCCAGGCGGGATTATTAAGGCTGCCGGGGGCGAGGTGCTGATTCGAGCGAAAGGACAACGATATACGGGAAAGGATTTCAAAGAAATCCCCTTGATCACGCTTGCCGATGGCACAATTATCCGTTTAGGTGATCTGGCTGATGTCATAGACGGATTTCAGGATACAGAGCAAAAGGGCCGTTTCAATGGCCAGCCTGCCGCCCTGGTCCAGGTTAGAAAAACGCGAGACGAAGATCTTATCAATATCGCCCGGGTGGTGCACAGCTACATCCAGGAAAATGCACATAAACTTCCCCCTGGGATCAGTATGGCACCATGGGGTGACTTATCTCTCATTGTTCAAGACCGGATCGATCTCCTGGTGAGAAACGGGATCCAGGGAATCATCCTGGTCTTTATTTGCCTTGCCCTGTTTCTACGCATTGGCCTGGCCTTCTGGGTGGCACTCGGCATCCCGATTTCTTTTATGGCCGCTTTTTACGTGCTCAACTGGATGGGTGAAAGCATCAACATGATGTCCCTCTTTGCGTTTATAATGACTCTCGGTATCCTTGTGGATGATGCCATCATTATTGGGGAAAACATTTACGCCCATTATGAGAGAGGCGAACCCCCCATCCGGGCCGTCATCGAGGGTATGGGGGAAGTGGGGGTGCCTGTGCTCATGGCGGTTAGTACGACCATTGTTGCATTCATGCCGCTGCTCTATGTTAGTGGTATTATGGGAAAATTCATAAAAATTCTTCCAATAGCCGTGATTACTATCCTCGCGGTTTCCCTTTGGGAGGCCTTTGTCATCCTTCCTGCACACCTTGCCGGGACCCTGGAACGTGACTATCTCAAGACCGTAAAAAAGAAAAGATGGCACACACGGTTTCTGGATCGGATCCAGAACGGCCTTCAGTACACCGTAAAACATATATACGGTCCTATACTCACACGCGCCTTAAAGAATCGCTATTTCATTTTCACGGTTGGTCTGGGCGTGCTGATTATCATCTTTGGACTGATCCAGGGTAGACATGTCCCTTTTGTCTTGTTTCCCAAGCCTGACAGCAATTACATTCAGGTGCAGATGAGTTACCCCCTTGGCACGCCCGCAAGTTTGCCGGAGGCAACTGTAAAAAGAATCGAAGGTGTGGTTCCACAACTGAATCAGGAGTTTTCCGGGGAAAAAA
>JAKLQB010000077.1 GCA_022013615.1 Desulfobacterales bacterium
ACTTTCCCATTTACAGTGCCTGGAAGTATGGGTTCAGTGGATCTCAAGTATAAATGCGTTTGACCCGTTTTGATACGCCACACGTCAACTCGTAGGGGATCGTGCCTATTTTATTAGCTATCTCAATGAGCTGAAGGCTACCTTGAGAGGCTTCACCCCAAACTATGACCTCATCCCCCGGTTTTACTGGATCATCTCCCACATGGATCATGATGTGATCCATGGTGACAGTGCCGACCATCGGGTAACGTTTCCCTTGAATCAGCACCTCCCCCGTATTTGTGAAATCACGTCTGATGCCATCCGCATAGCCTAACGGAAGCACCGCAATTGTCGTTGGTTTTTTGGTTATCCATCGTCGGCCGTAACTTATAGGATACCCCTCCGGTATTTTCCTTATGTGCGCGACAAACGTCTTCAAGGTCATCACCTGCTTGAGGGTTATCGAACAGGAAGTTTCTGATGATGGATAATGACCGTACAAAATAATTCCGGGCCGAACGGCGTCAAAATAACTTCCCGGCAAATCCAGGATGGCGCCACTGTTGGCCATATGTATGATAGAGGGCCTTTTGTCTTTTTCTCTGATGCGGGACAGGATATTTTCAAACCTGGACAGTTGAAGATTTGCGTAGGTTTTATCCTTTTCATCTGATGTTGAAAAATGGGTATACAGCCCTTCCCAAATGCAATGTTTCGACTGTATGAGGGCATTAAGAAAATCAGGTTCCTGATCCGGAAGAACTCCCATCCTTCCCATACCTGTATCTATATTAACATGAACATTCGCCAATTTCCCTTGTCCAGCGTTTTCAATCCAGCGAATATCCTCCTCCCCAAACAAGGTAATTCTGAAACCCGCCTTTATGGCAACCGGAATTTCTTCTGGAAACAATCTCCCAAAAATCAGAATGGCTTGCGTGATCCCGCTTTCCCGCAATTCCATCGCTTCCTGAAACTGTGCCACAGCAAAAAACTTGAAACCCTCTTTCACAAGATGTTTTGTAACGGGAACAGCGCCGTGTCCATAAGCGTCTGCTTTTACAACGGGGATTACCATTGAAGGTGAAACTCTTTGTTGAACGGCAAGGATATTGTGCGAAAGATTGCTCAGGTTGATTTCCGCAAGGGTTTCGTGGTTCATCTAATTCGCCCTCAGTATTTCAAAACGCACAAAAAATTCAAGTGAGCGCATGGAACCAGTCATTGAACCGATCGTCTGACATGTTGAGGATGTTATTCATCAGTTCCATAACCTGTTTGGTTATGGGCCCAGGCACCTGAAGGTTTCGATCCTCAAATCGGGCAACTGGCGAAACTTTAACGCCCGAATGGGAGGTGAAGATTTCATCAGCCGCGAAAAGCTCCCCCGGTAAAATCGAATCCTCCGAAGTGGGGATCCCAATTGTCGGCACTGCCTGGAGAATAGATTTACGCGTAATACTTGAAAGGACCCTGCCCAGGGGCGGTGTCTTGAGAACGCCGTCTTTAACCAGGAAGACCGACTCGATCGAACCCTCGGCCAAAAAACCGTCTGTTCCCACCATAAGACCAACGTCAAAACCACGGCTGTTTGCATCCTTGCGTGCCAGGTACCCGTTTAAGTAGTTGGAGCAGGATTTGGCTGCAACCGGAACCGTTTCGGGATGGATTTTACGCCATTTGGAAAGACAGGCCGATATGGGATTGGTATTGTCCATGCCCAGTTCTTCACTGTCTGGCACGGCAAATATGGCCACGTCCAGTTTGGATTCCAGCACCAGTTTGATGATCGCTTCTTCGCCCCAGTAAGCCAGGATTTTTACCAGGCCGCGGCCAATCGCATTGGCTCTGACCGTCTCAGTTACAGCATCAATAATTTCTTCAGTGGAATAGGCTATCTCCATTCCCAAAAGTTCGGCACTTCTCATCAGCCGTTTAAGGTGCTCGTCCATACGAAAGGCAAAAAGACCGTCAGGGCCTTCGTGAATGCCGAAGACGTCGAAAATGGCCGAACCACGGGAAAAACCGTGGGACAACAAGGGCACTGTGGCATTTTCCCATGAGACAAACTTCCCGTTAAGCCAGACTTTTCTTTCACTGTTCATAATTACCTCCTCAGCAGATTAAAAGATCTTTATTGTAAATATTCCTGATTTTTTATTCCATTGAAACTTTCCTCTTCCGGCTGTTTTTTCTTTTTCTGCCAACAATACCGCGGAAAGGGTTTGTGCCCCTGCCTGGCTACCACTATATTTTTTTATTATCAACAATTTTCTATTTGATTCGACCTGACTCGACAGGCTACATGAAGCAGCGGAAATGAATCATAAAATCTGGCTGAGGAACAACTGGGTACGGTCCCATCGCGGGTTATTGAAAAATTCGTTGGGCTCGTTTTCTTCGACAATCTCACCGCCATCCATAAAGATAACTCGGTTGGCCACGGTTTTAGCAAAACCCATCTCGTGTGAGACGCAAATCATAGTAATACCTTCATTTGCCAATTCGATCATCACATCCAGCACTTCTTTAATCATTTCCGGGTCAAGAGCCGAGGTCGGCTCATCAAAAAGCATTATTTTAGGATTCATACAAAGCGCACGGGCGATAGCAACTCGCTGCTGTTGCCCTCCGGAAAGCTGACCGGGAAATTTATCCGCCTGTTCCGGAATCCGCACACGTTCAAGGTGCTTCGTGGCTATTTTTTCGGCCTCTGCCCGCGGCATCCTGCGTGCCCAAATCGGAGCAAAAGTCAAATTCTGGAGTATGGTCAAGTGTGGAAACAGGTTGAAACTCTGAAAAACCATTCCAACTTCACTCCGGATTTTTTCTATGTTTTTGAGGTTTTTGGTCAGCTCAATTCCATCAACAATAATCCGGCCTTCCTGATGCTCCTCCAGTCGGTTTATGCAACGTATCAAAGTAGATTTGCCCGATCCGGAAGGCCCGCAGATGACGATACGCTCTCCTTTGTGGACGGTCAGGTTAATTTCTTTGAGCACATGAAAATTGCCGTACCACTTATTTACGTCGATCATCTGGATCATGATATCTTGAGAAATCATTATTCCTCTTCCTTTTGACGTTCGAGCGAGCGACCGTAACGGCTCATGCTAAAGCAGATGATCCAAAAAACAAGAGCACAAAAAACATAGGCTTCGGTATCGTGCCCGAGCCACTCAGGATCCTGCGCGGACGCCTTCACCATACCCAAAAAATCCAGCAAACCAACAATGATTACCAGCGATGTATCTTTGAACAAGGCTATGCAACGGCCAATAAGCGAGGGAATAACATGACGCAGGGCCTGGGGTAATACAATCAAGGCCGTTGTTTTCCAATAATTAAGCCCAAGGGACTTTGCAGCATCATATTGTCCTAAAGATATTGCCTGGAGGCCTCCACGCACCACCTCAGCCATATAAGCCGCCGAGAAAAGGATAATTCCTATCTGAACACGCAAAAGGTTATTTATATTAAGACCGACTGGAAGGAAAAGAGGCATCATAACCGAGGCCATGAACAGAATGGTAATCAGTGGCACACCGCGAACCGGTTCGATGATTCCCACGCATATAGACTTGACAATGGCAACATTAGACCGGCGTCCAAGCGCCAGCAGAATTCCTAATGGAAGTGAAATCAGAACACCGATAGTGGCCAGCCCCAAACTCAGCATAAGGCCTCCCCAGAGAGACTGGTCCACCGCTGTGAGGCCAAACCCTCCTGCGATCAGCCAGTAAACAGGAAGAGGCAACAAAAACCACAAAGAGATCAATTTTCCGGGATTCATTAACCGCAAGACAGTTACAGCGGCTAATGTCACAAATATTCCCCCAGCCAGCATCGGTCTCCAGAGAAGATCGCCGGGATATAGGCCCACCATAAGCACGCGGAACTTATTAAAGATAAAAACCCAGCACGCACCCTCATAGCCCGGGGGACAGGCATCTGAACCACCGGTCCAGACTGCATCAAATATAGCCCACGAAAGAAGCGGAGGCACTGTCTGCCACAACAAACCGAGAGCAATTACGGTAAGAAGGGAATTGAACCAGCCGTTGAACAGATTAGTGCGTAACCACCCTATGATTCCGACAGTCTGCCGTGGAGCCGGCAGGGAAAGCCGCGGCTTAAAAACCAGCAAACTGGAGCCCGACCATGATGGAGGAGTATTCATACCTTAACGCTCTACTAATTGGGCTTTGGAATTTACCCAGTTCATTATTATGGAAATGACTAAGTTGATGGCCAAATAGACGGCCATCCATAATCCGATTATTTCGATTGCCTGGTCGTTCTGGCCTATGATAGTGCCACCTACCGAAACCATATCAGGATAACCGATGGCAACCGCAAGGGAGCTGTTTTTAACCAGGCTGGTATAATCATTAGTGGTCGCAGGGATGATTACTCGAAAGGCCTGAGGGAGAACAATACGGCGCATAATTGTTCCTTTGCTGACCCCGAAAGACTTGGCTGCATCAAGCTGCCCCGCATCCACTGACTGTATGCCGCTGCGCACATTTTCTCCAATAAAAGCGGCTGTATATAGTACTAACCCAATCATCAATGCCGAGAATTCAGGGCGAAATACAATACCTCCCTGGAAGTTAAATCCCTTAAAAACCGCAATCTCCCACGAAAGCGGACTGCCCATGGCAAAATATGTAATAACGGGCAGGCCTATGATTACTCCCGAACCAATCCAGCCTGATGGAAGTACAATGCCTGCCCTGTCCCGGTAGATAACAGACCAGCGCGACACTATGTAGGCGATTATGATTCCAAGAACAAGGGCCAAAAGGACAAACCCGAAGCCATTCTGAAAGAGTGGTTTGGGTAAATACAGGCCGCGGTTGTTAATGAAACATCCGAAAAAAGGATTAAGACTTGAGCGCGGACCCGGAAGGCCTGCGAGTACTACGCCGTAAGTGAAGAACAGAATCAGGAGCAAAGGGATATTACGCAGGGTTTCAACATAAATTTCAGCAAGCTTTGCAACCAGCCAGTTACTTGAAACCCGTGCAACACCAATGAATATGCCGATAAATGTTGTTGCGATAATCCCTAAAAAAGCAACGTAAAGTGTATTAATGATACCGATGAAAAAGGCATAGCCGTATGTGTCAGCAGGTGAGTAAGGAACCAACGTATTACTGATAGGAAACCCTGCCTCAACAGAAAAGAAACCAAATCCGGATGCAATGTTTCGAGCCTCCAGATTTGCCTGGGTATTGAGAAACAACAAATAACCGAGATATATAATTCCCGCTACGACCGCAAACTGCATAAAAAGGCCGACAAGCCGGCCGCCCTTTAGCATACGTAATGGAATATTCATAGAGCAACGCAATTTTACACTGGCAAAATAAATCCCTGTCACGAAAATTAGTAATGCTGTGACAGGGATACTGTACTAATTAATTATCTAATCGGTAGCGCGTAAAGAAGGCCGCCGTCTTTCCACTGTTTGTTCAGGCCCCGGGGAATATTCAATGTGGTTTCGGGACCGAAATGACGATCATAAATTTCGCCGTAATTGCCCACAGTCTTTATGGCACGCACCAGCCAATCATTGTCAAGGTCTAGAAAACTGCCGGCATCGCCTGATGCTCCCAGTATACGCTGAACAACAGGATTCTTGGAATTCTCCTTCATGGACATTACGTTTGCGGAGGTAATGCCATTTTCCTCGGCTTCAATAAGGCCGATAATCACCCAGGTAACAATGTCTTTCCATTGATTGTCGCCATGTCGGACCAGAGGCGCAAGAGGTTCTTTGGAAATGACTTCGGGAAGAATAATATGGCTACCCGGATCGGCTACAGTTGTCCGCAAAGAAGCGAGTTGACTTAGATCCGTGGTGAAGCAATCGCAGCGCCCTGTAACATAAGCGCCAAAAGCTTCTTTCTTGCCATCAAACACCACTGCCTCCATCTTAAGGTTGTTTGCCCGCGCATAATCAGCCAGATTCAACTCGGTGGTCGTTCCGGCAGTCACGCAAACTGTTGCGCCATTTAATTGTTTGGCAGATGTTACACCAGATTTCTTGGGTACCATGAAGCCCTGGCCGTCGTAGAATACAATGGTAGTAAAATCCACACCCTGCTTGGCATCACGTTTCATTGTCCAGGTGGTTGTACGGGATGTAAGATCCACCTGGCCGGAGGAAACAGCCACAACCTTTTGTTTGGAGGCAAGAGGGACAAATTTCATCTTGTCACCATCACCCAGCACGGCAGCAGCAACCGCACGGGCTATGTCAACATCAAATCCCACCCAGCGGCCCGAAGAGTCAGGAATGGAAAAACCGGGAACCCCCTCGCTTATACCACAGGTCAAGAATCCCTTGGCCTTAACATCTTCAAGCGTACCTGCAATAGCCTGAGTTCCAATAAGGGCCAGTCCCAGGATCATGATAATGATAATTCCTTTTAGTTTCATAATGTTACCTCCTTTTTTGTGGTTGGACAAAACAAATTTATTAAACGGATAGGTTATTTTAAGATTCCAGGTTTGTTGATACCAACAATACACCATTAAAACAGGGCGTCTTCGAAGCCATGCTGAGAAAATATTATTGCGGTTGATAATTTGTATTAAATTACCCTGTTGAATGTCAAGCTCGAAATGGACACAGTGTGAATTCATAGACTTTTATTTCACTGCTGGGGATTTTATTTTTTACAGGGCCATCAAGGTATAGACATTTTTTCAAGATCCTTTTTCCTATTGACACAAAAGGCCATTTCTGCTATACTTTTAGCTACTTAAACCCATGAAAGGAGAGTAAAAACATGTTAAAGAAACTTATATCACGTCTCATGCTATTTATTGTCAGTTTTTTAATTACAGGACTGGGAATTGCAGCACCAAGCCATGCTGCGGAGTTTTCCGCTGATATGATTCAGAAATCCCCAATGGGAAATTCCGAAGGGAAAGTGTTTGTCAAAGGAGAAAATCTCAGGCATGAAATAAACATGGGAGGGCAAAATCAGATAATGATTTTCCAAAAAGACAAGGGGGTTGTGTGGATCCTAATGCCTGAACAAAGGATGTACATGGAAATGGCGGCGGGCGGCCAGCAAAATATGGCACCACCCACTCCTGAGGAAATGGAGAAT
>JAKLQB010000807.1 GCA_022013615.1 Desulfobacterales bacterium
CCGACATAAAAAGAGAAATTGTCCCTATGTTCCTTGGCCTTACCCTTGGCCATATTGTCATTACCATGCCTTTCGCAATTCGTTCAGTCTCGGCGATACTTTATGGTTTTGATAGGTCTCTGGAAGAGGCAGCTATGGACTTAGGGGCTGGGAGGTTTAAGACCTTTTATAAGATAACCTTACCCTTAATCAAGCCGGGGATAACCAATTCATTGCTTTTCTCCTTTTTGGTTTCTTTCGGTGATTTAACCATTTCTCTTTTTATGTCGGGTCCGCTTTTTAAGACGCTGCCGGTACAAATATACTCCTTTATCAATCTTAGTAGCGTAGACCCGACCATTGCAGCCATCTCATCATTAATCATTATTGTCCAGTCTATCCTTTTTGGGCTTCTCTTTAAAGTATTGGGAAGTACTGATATCTGGTAAGGGGGTGTATCCATGATCGAAGAACCAAAAGACGGAAAGGTTTTGTTGTCTGATATGTCCTGGTTTGAGGTGCAGGATGTATTAAAATTAACGGATCTAGTCATTATTCCCTTTGGGGCCAATGAGGTATATGGAAAACACCTCCCGACTGGTTCTGATACTATTGTGGCCTTGGAGATCTCTCTCGCCCTTGCTCAAAAAGTTGGGGCAGTGGTGGCCCCGCCGATTCCCGTCGGTTATTCCCATGCCTTGTTAGATTTCCCTGGAACCATCTCGGCAAGTACGAATGTTTTGACTTCACTTTTAAGAGATTACTGCCGGAGTTTGATCCAACATGGCTTTCGGAGGTTCTTTATTGCTTGCGGCCACCTGGGAAATATTTCCGCTATCACCTCCGCAGCCTATGATCTTCATGGAAGGGCACTTTTTGCTATGGTGGATCTCTGGCGATTTCTGGCCAAGGAAGGCGAAGGTATCGTTGAGACCAACTGCTTTCCGGAAGGCCATGCCAGTGAAATAGGCACATCAGTTCTCTTGGCCCTTCGGCCTGATCTGGTAAGGATGGAGATGGCCGTCAAGGAGGTTCCCGGCCCGCATTTACCTCACGCTCCGCATGACATTAATCTTTTTTACACAATGGGTGAATTGACCGAGTCAGGCGTAATTGGCGATCCACTCCTTGCCTCAGCAGAGAAAGGAAGGAGGGTATTGGAAAAGGCAACTGTTTCCCTCTGTAAATTCTTAGAAGAGTTCAAGGTGATGGATTTGAAAAGAGATAATATCTTTTTATAAAGAGAAAGGGGATTAAATGCCGACAATCATTAAAGAATTTAAAAGACCCTCAAAAGAGTTGATAGAGTCGTATGCCGGCCTTGCAACTCCTGACATATGCTATGCAATGGATAATACACGGGCAATGGATCACAGAATAAGACCTGTTTTTAAAGGGGCGCGGGCATACGGTCCGGCGATTACGGTCAGGTTAGGCGCTGGAGACAATCTTTTCTGCCACAAAGTGATCGAATATATCCAAGAGGGGGACATGGTTGTCGTCAGTACCCTTGTAGAAGATACAGCAGGATGGGGGGAATTTACCTCACTTTCAGCAAAGATGAAGGGGGCACAAGGGGCCGTGATCGATGGGGCGGTCACCGATGTTAGGGAGATCGAGGAAATGAAATTTCCGATCTTTGCCAAAGCGATCACTCCCAGAACGACCTTCAGGGAAGGCTATGGCGACATCAATATTCGTGTTGTCTGTGGTGGCGTGGCTATCGACCCTGGAGATCTCGTGGTAGCTGATGAAAATGGGGTTGTGGTAGTACCCTTGTTAGAACTTGAGGAGGTCCTTGAAAAGGCAAAGAAAAAGGTTGCCTTGGAAGACGAGGCGAGAAAGGAGATCCTCAAGGGGAAAACCCTTCCCCAGTTGAGTAGAGTTGATGATACACTGCGGGAGAAGGGGATACTATAAATAAAGAATGATCAATGGGAGGCTTAATATGTCCAGGGTAAAGGTAGTGGGTGTGCAGGTAAGTCCCACTGATGATAAGAGGGAAAACCTGAAAAAGGCGGTCAAACTAATTGATGAAGCGATGAGAAGCCATAATGAGGTAGACATAATTTGCCTGCCCGAACTGTTTTACCGGATACCCTTTCCGCCGGAGAATGCCCACAAGGTGGCCGAATCCATACCTAATGCTTTGACAGATGAGTTAAGCAAAAAGGCGAAAGAGTACGGGGTTTACATAATTGGAGGCAGCTTTTTTGAAAAAAGAGATGAGGGGAATTTCAATACCAGCCTCCTTTTTGCCCGGAATGGGGATCTGCTTGGGTCTTACAGCAAAGTCCATCTTTTTGATGCTCTTGGTGTCAAAGAATCAGATACTACGACGGCCGGAAAAGATGTCCCAGTATTTCAACTCGATTTCGGGACCATAGGCATAACCATCTGCTATGATCTCCGCTTTCCCGAACTTTATCGCATGTTAGCCTTAAAGGGCGTGGATATTATTTTTGCCCCTTCCGCCTTTCTTGCAGCATCAGGGCACTGGGAGATCCTGGTGAAAGCCGCAGCAGTACAGAACCTGATCCATGTGGTGGCAGTAAACGCAATCGGAGACTATGGGGGGATCTCATTTGTGGGAAAAAGCATGGTCGTAGATCCATCGGGAATTTCCCTCGCGACGGCACCGGAAAGGGAAGGGATTATATTTGCTGAAATCGATCTGGATTCCCAGGAGGCATTGCGTCGCCAAATACCTGTATTTAATAACAGAAGACCGGATTTGTATCATTAGATCTATAAAGGATGTATTTAATGGAAATCCTGGTAAGGAATGCCACCAAGGTTTTTGAAAGCCGTGGCATGGAAGTATGTGCCCTTAGAGACCTGTCGATTGATGTCAGGGATGGGGAGTTCTTGACCATTCTCGGACCCAGCGGGTGCGGAAAATCAACACTCATTCACATCATTTCCGGGATGGAGACAGCCACATCGGGCCAGATAGAATTTAAAGGGCCAAGGAAATCCTCCGGTCCGATCAATACAATGGTCTGGCAGGGATATGCCCTATTTCCCTGGAGAACAGTGAAAGAGAATATTGTATTTGGCTGTGAAGTGAGGGGGGTTCCTAAGAAAGAACGCTATGAGCGAACAGAATATTTCATTGAGTTGGTTGACTTAAAGGGATTCGAGGATCATTACCCCCATGAGCTCTCCGGTGGGATGAAGCAGAGGGTAGCCTTAGCCAGAAGCTTGTGCAACGATCCGGAAGTTCTTTTGATGGATGAACCTTTGGCAGCTTTGGACGCCCAGACAAGGGCCTTAATGCAGGTGGAGCTGTTGAGAATATGGAGCCAGTTCAAAAAAACAGTGGTCTATATCACACATAGCATTGATGAAGCAGTTCTGCTTGGTGACAGAATTGCCATTATGACATCCAGACCTGGAAGGATCAAAGAAATCATCGAGGGGGATCTGCCAAGACCGAGAAACCTGGAAATGATGACCTCCCCCGATTTTCACCGTTTGGCTGACAGGGCCTGGAATGCAATCAAGCAGGAGTTAACGAAGGTTTCCGAGTAAAGGAGAACTATGATGTTGAAAAGCGAAAAGATGCGTTGGCTCAAACAGGCAGCATCCAATTTTTTTCCTTTTTTATTGATAATAGCTGTCTGGGAACTCAGCATTGGTCTTGGCCTTATCAAGCCTCTCTTCTTACCAGCTTTTTCGGTCGTCGTACAAAAACTCTGGGAGATTACAGTGAGTGGTGAGTTGATCCGCCATTTTTCCAAGACTATTTATCGCATGTTGCTTGGTTATACGATCGGCGCCTCTGCCGCGATTGTCATGGGGCTGGTTATCGGGTTATTCCAACCCGTAAGGAGGTTTTTTTCCCCTCTGATTGCTGCCACTTATCCTCTGCCAAAAATCGCGCTTTTGTCCCTATTCATGGTTGTCTTTGGGATTGGTGATGCCCCGATCATCGCCAGTATCGTGGCCACGGCTTCCTATCCAATTCTGCTGAACACCATAACCGGGATCATTAATGTGGATGAGATGCTCATCAAAGCCGCCTACAATTTAGGGGCCACCAAACGACAGGTGATGACAAAGGTGGTCCTCCCCGGGGCCCTACCGATCATATTCACAGGGTTGAAGATCGGGGCCGCTGTTTCGCTCATTGTAGTTGTTGCTGTAGAGATGTACATCAGTGACAGTGGCATTGGATATCTATTGGCCTGGGCGACAGAGTTCTTTAAAATGCCTCTCCTTTACGCCAATTTGATTGCCATTGGTATCTTCGGGATTCTCATCTTTAGGATTTTAGACAGAGTTGAGATGTGGGTTGTCCCATGGAAAGAAGGGGCGAAATAATAATTTTTTTTACGTGGCCTCGGCCACACAAACTTCTGGGGAAAGGGGGTGTAGTTGATAGGTGTCTGAAGTAGTTGGTGGAAAGATAAATCTTTAAAATAAGGAGGAAAAACCATGAAGAGAATAGGTAAAAAAACCGGAATATGGTCTTGTGTTTTTGTCGCTGTATTTTTTTCCTTTCTGGTTCAGTTTCAAGAGGTGGCGGCTGGAGATAAGACAAAACTCATCGTTGGAGGAAGATCAGCCACCATAGTCGCTGGATTGGGAAATGGGTGGTTTCAAGATGAAGGGCTTGAAATTGAAATCGTCTATTTAAGAAACTTTATGCAGTATCCGTCCATGCTTGCTGCGGGAAAAATTGACATTTTGGATGGATATCTCCCCATGAACTTTTGGAACATGATCGATGAAGGGGCAGATTTTAAAATTATATCCGGAGGAGCACAGTGTGTGGCTGCCGAAGGGAACGAGCCAGACAGGAATATCCGGGGGTTTGTGGTGAGAAAAGATCTCTACGACAAAGGGGAAATAAGAGAGATTAAAGATCTGGTGGGCAAAAAGGTGGCTACCTTTGCTCCTGCTCCCAGGAAGGGGGCCGTCAGTCCCTTCCCTGTGGCTCATAAGATTTTTGGGAAACTTTATGGTGAGATTGTCTGGATCAGAATCAGATCGG
>JAKLQB010000808.1 GCA_022013615.1 Desulfobacterales bacterium
GGTTTTGTTTATATGGCCGTGGGTAATGATCGGCAGTGGAAGTCCATGGTATCTCAAGAAATGTTTAAATCCCTTGATAAACCGGAGTATGAAAAAAACGCCGGCCGGATAAAGGACGTAGATAACGTGAACCGGGTAATCAATGAGAGCACTAAAAACCACACTTCAGAGGAATTGATTGACCTGTTTAATTCCCTCACAATTCCCATTAGCAAAATAAGTACCATTCCGGAGGTGATCGCCGATCCCCTGGTTGAAAGGAGACTGCTATATTCACAGGACCCGGCCACAGGGACAAAGATCACCCTGCCTCCCCCCCCCAATATGACGCCATTTCTTGAGCAATTAAATCGCCAGCTTTCTTTTCCACCCCGCTTTGGAGAGCACAATCAGAAAATATACGGAAATCTGGGATACTCTGAAGAAGACCTTAAGGTGCTTAAAGAGAAAGGAATAATCTGAGGAAAAGACGGGGGGAGATAAAAGTTTAATAATAGCCGGACCTTCTTTTTCATGAAAATCTGCACCTAAGACAATAAAGCAAACACCATGGACATAATTGTTCTGATAAAATAGTTCCCGGATACCGCAGAGTTAAAACTGGGTCCCGAGGTGGGAAGCCATAGAGGATAAGGAGTAATCAGGCCGTAATGGGATTGCGCACATTTGAGTATTATTGTCCTGAGACATCGGTCGAATTAGAAAGACTGCTTAGCGAATGTGGGGGTCAGGCCAAAATTTTGGCTGGAGGGACAGACCTGCTGGTACAGATGAAGGGTGGGTTTCAGAGTCCCGCTGCTTTAATTGATATTGGAAACTTGGCGTCCCTTCAAGGAATTTCCCACAAGGAGGGAAAAGGCACTGAGATCCTGGCCGGCACCAAGATCGCGGCTATTGAAGAATCCTCCTTGATCCGTGAGAAGGTCCGCGCGTTGTACCAAGCAGTGAGACTTTTAGGGTCCCCCCAGGTAAGGGCCATGGCAACGTTGGGAGGGAATATTTGCAACGCTTCTCCTTCAGCCGAAACCCTTCCGGCACTCATTGCCCTGGGCAGCGAGTTGACTGTGGCAGGCGATGGTTCAGAACGAAATCTTCCGGTTGAGTCTTTTTTCTTGGACTATCGTCAGGTTGACTTGGGGCCAGGGGAATATCTGAAATCTGTTTTTGTCCCTGAGCAATCGGATGTTGAAGGCAGTGCCTATCTATGCCGAATGTTGCGGCGGGCAATGGAGATAGATATTGTCAATGTAGGTGTATGGTTCCTGATGGATACGGAAGGAAGATGTCAAAAGGCCCGCATTGCCTTAGGATCAGTCGCTCCAAAACCTTTTCGGGCCTATGAGGCAGAAGCAGTCCTTACAGGCAAGCCACTTTCGGAAGATAACTTTCAGCAAGCTGGAAAGGTGGCCTCCAGTGAATCATCTCCTATTGATGATATAAGAGGGTCCGCGGGATATCGCCGTGATATTGTAAGGGTTATGGTAGCCCGTGCCCTTAGTATGGCCCTTAAATCCCTTGAGAGACATAACTGAACAAATAAACGAACAAGGCCCGGGAGGGGATGAGTAAAATAGGTGCCAGCCCAATGATGCTGTATTTCTAATTTTCTGGTTAATTCTATATGTCAGCCAGTGCAATTCAAGAAGGTAATCAAACGTGAAGCAAGTGATTGAATTGATGGTCAATGGAGAATCCTTTGA
>JAKLQB010000809.1 GCA_022013615.1 Desulfobacterales bacterium
CTGGGAGTCCATATGATTGGCCCGCATGCAACTGACTTAATTGGAGAGGGGACATTGGCAATTCAAATGGGGTGCACTGTAAATGAACTGGCAGAAACAATTCACGCGCACCCCACGCTCGCTGAGATCATGCTGGAAGCCTCCTATAAGGCACTGGGTAAGGCCTTACATGGATGATTTATGGATCAACCCTCAAACCCTGATAACACATCCAGCACATTATCGATATCCGCCTGTGTGTGGGCGGCGTTGATCTGAAAGCGGATTGTTTCATCGCCTCTGGGTACTACTGGAAATGTCAGGCCCACTACCAGAACGCCCTTTTCAAACAGGTACTCCACCATCTTATGTGTCTTAGTAGTGTCTCTCACCAGCAACGGGACAACCGCGTGGGGCCCTGGTATGGATTCCAGGCCGAGCGCGGTGATACCCTGACGGAATTGACCAACCCTTTCCTTAAGGTTTTTTAACCTTTCCAACCCTTCCTGGCTATCGCAGATATCAATTGCCTTCATTGCTGCAGCGCAATCTGCCACACTTAATGGATTGGTATAGATGTATGTATCAGCTTTCTGCCGGACAGCTTCAACTACTGCCTGGCTTGCAGCAATAAAACCACCATTTACGCCAAATGCCTTGCCAAAGGTTCCGATTATCACATCGGACTGTGTGCCGGTATAATCAGCCGTGCCCCGACCGATTCTACCGTAGGCTCCGATACCGTGAGAATCATCAACAACGGTAATAACGCCGTCTTTAAATCTGTCGTGATAAGGTACGGCGATTTTTTCAATCTCGTCAATAGGCGCATAGTCGCCGCGCATGCTGAAAATCCCATCGAAAATGATAACCACTCGTTCAATATCTTCAGGAACGGCCTCCAGACATTTTTTCAGGGAGTCCATATCGTTGTGTGCATAAATCCCTTTATTGGAACTGGGAACATTGGCAATTCTCATGGCCCGGATAATGCTGTTGTGATTGAGCTGGTCTCCAATCCAATGGGTCTGTTTGTTTGCAATAGCCAGCGCGAATCCACAATTGGCCGTGTAAGCGGAGTTGAAAATCTTTGCAGCGGGTTTGTCCACAAAACGGGCAATTCTTTCCTCCAGGGCCACGTGATGCGAAAACGTACCGTCAATAAAGCGTACTGCGCCGGGACCAACACCGAACTGTTTGGTGGCAACATCTGCTGCTTCAATCAGTCCCGGGTGGTTGGATAATTACAGGTAACTGTTAGAGTTCATCCGGATAAATTCCCGGTCAACTCCCTGCAACTTATATCTGGGCCCTTTTTTACCTGCTGGAGGCATGTAATCAACGATAATTCGCTCCGGGCTCTTGGTCCGCCCCTCCGCCTGTAATGCTTCAATTTCCTTCATCAATGAATGATCTAGTTTTTCAAGTGCCATACTTTTTTCTCCCTTTTCTGTAACATCTCAATAAGTCCGGGCATTCCGACTTCTTCCCCCTTTTGAAAAGGGGGATTGAGGGGGATTTTTCAAATTCTTATTGAAAATTTATCCTTTTCTCCTCTATACCCATTGATCTTCATATATTTTACTCATCAGCCCAGTTCAGGATCACCTTGCCCGACTGCCCTGATCGCATGACCTCAAAGCCTTTTTCATACTCAGTGTAATGAAAATGGTGTGTGATGATCGGTGTAATGTCAAGACCTGTTTGAATCATGGAAGTCATCTTATACCAGGTTTCGTACATTTCACGCCCGTAAATCCCCTTTATGGTGAGACCGTTAAAAATGACAATGTCCCAGTCGATAACCGTGTTTCCGGGCAGAATTCCCAAAAGGGCAACTTTACCACCGTGGCACATATTGGCCAGCATGGATCGAAAGGCCGCGGGATTGCCCGACATCTCCAGACCCACATCGAAACCTTCCTTCATACCCAATTTTTTCTGAGAGTTCTCAATCGTTTCTTTTCGAACGTCCAGGGTAAGGGTTGCGCCCATTTTCTTTGCCAATTCCAGTCTGTAAGGGTTCACATCCGTCACCACCACAAAACGTGCACCTGCGTGCCTGGCAATGGCAGCAGCCATACAACCGATGGGTCCGGCGCCGGTAATCAGCACGTCCTCGCCCAACACATCAAAGGAGAGCGCAGTATGCGTGGCATTTCCCAGCGGATCAAAACAAGATAGGACATCCAAGGGGATATTTTGGTCGCAGTACCAGACATTTGCAACCGGTATTGACAGATACTCGGCAAAGGCACCGTGGCGATTGACACCAACTCCACTCGTTTTCATACAGAGATGCCTTCTGCCCGCCAAACAGTTTCGGCAACGTCCGCATACCAGGTGCCCCTCACCGGACACAAGATCGCCCGATCTGAAGTCATGAACGTTATTTCCGATCTCTACTACCCTACCGACAAACTCGTGCCCAACGTGCATGGGCACCATGATGGTTTTCTGTGCCCATTCATCCCAGTTGTAAATGTGCACGTCAGTGCCACAAATCGCTGTCTTGTGGATTTTTATCAACACATCATTGATCCCGATTCCCGGGACAGGCACTTCTTCCAACCAAAGGCCGGGCTCTGATGTTGTTTTCACTAACGCTTTCATTTTGGTCATAGTTAGTCTCCTTGTTTTCAGGGCTTGAATTTTACCCGAACGGACCGCCTTAAGATATATCTAACCGTTCACGGATCCAGAGTTAAGGGTTCACAAAAAATTAAGCCGCTGATTCGTAGGTTTTGAAGGACGCACCCGTGCTGCCATTGGTGGTTTCATCCCGCCTTACGTCTGGCGGGTTAGCCTACGAGCGAGGTCTACGAAAGAAAGGTAACCTTGAACGGTGAACCCTGAACCTGTAAACGAATACAGATATCTTGCTCAGAATTCATCTTTTCCAAGCAGCATTTCCGTATAGAGATATTATACTAAAGAATAGTATCCCAAATATCATGCTCTGTAAAGTGAAGGGTCGGGCGATAGCGAGTCGAGTATGGAGAGGGTGAGTTCTTTTGCCAGGACACCCTCGATGAAGTGTAGCTGTTTAACTGGGATTCAGCCAATCGTATTGTTTGGTTTGGATCAAAGTGTTTCGACTTGTGCGATTAGATGTAACTCACTGAACATTATCAACTTGTAGGGTGGACTGAGCGATTTTAATCCAATTGGTTTCGCTAATTTCACATAGTTTTCATACCAACTCACCATCGTTTTGTCACTCAACCATTACTAACTAGGCGGAATGAATTGGGAATCTTCAGCGAGTATTACCGAATAATCAATGAAAAAGCGAGAAAAAGGCTGGGCGGATTGTACTCAGCCAAGGTATTAGTGTTCAGCGTTAATCGTCAAGAAATAGGTGAATTTGTAAACAGTGTGATTTTTAATGAGCTTTTGTACGGAAAGATCATGGACGAGTCCAGAAAAAGATTTCTCGAAATAATAGAGGAGTTAAAAGTAGCCGGCACACAGGGTATTATTCTTGGCTGCACCGAAATTCCGCTGTTAATCCGGCAGGAAGACACTTCAATACCTTTGTTTGACACCTTGATGTTGCATGCCAGCAAAGCCGTGGATCTAGCCCTGGGAGATTAAATTTTAAGGAATTTAATTTAATCTTGTTTTATCCTGTAATCCTGTCTAAAATTCTTCTTAATAAATGAACTATTACGATTTGAGGGGGTAAACATGAAAGTTTTAGTATCAGATTCAATGTCAGAGGTAGGCGTCGAGGTCCTGAGAGATGCCGGGATTGAAGTTGACGTCAAGACCGGGCTAAAGCCCGAAGAACTCAAGGCCATTATCGGGAATTACGAAGGCCTGCTCGTTCGCTCGGCCACCAAGGTAACACCCGAATTACTGGCCGCGGCAGACAAACTTAAAGCCATTGCCAGGGCCGGCACCGGTGTGGACAACATCGACATCCCGGCCGCCACAGAAAAGGGTGTGGTGGTCATGAATACGCCGGGCCAAAACTCCAATGCCGTGGCGGAGCTGACCATCGGACTGATGCTGGCCCTTAGCCGTAACATCACTCAGGGCACATCCAGTCTCAAGGCATGTCAGTGGGAAAAGAAGGCCCTCATGGGCCACGAGGTGGGAGGCAAGACGCTGGGCCTGATCGGCATTGGTAACATTGGTGCCCTCGTTGTCCGGGCAGCCCAGGGGCTCAGGATGAATGTCATAGCCTATGACCCCTTCGTTGAAAACGCCAGGGCCAAAGACTTGGGCATAGAGCTGCTTGACGACCTGGATGAACTATTAGGACAGGCTGATTACATCAGCCTTCATTTGCCCAAGACAGACCAGACAGCCATGCTCATTAATGCCCAGCGAATTGACAAGATGAAGGATGGAGCCTATCTCATCTGTGCAGCCCGGGGTGGTATTGTAGATGAGGACGCCCTATGCCAGGCACTGGGTTCGGGTAAATTGGCAGGTGCAGCCCTGGATGTCTTCGCCACTGAACCGCCGGGTGCATGTGCCCTGCTTGAGTGCCATAACTTTATCTGCACCCCCCACATTGGCGCATCCACCCACGAAGCCCAGGTGAATGTAGCACGGGCCGCAGGTGAACAAGTGCGCGATTACCTGCTTAAAGGCCAGGCCCGCCATGCTCTCAACCAGACTTCTTAAGCAGAACTTTGTTGACAGGATGAAAAAATCCCCCTCAATCCCCCTTTGCAAAAGGGGGGAAGGGGGAGGGATTCTATTGATGAAAAGAGGATGAGCGGTGAACGAACTGAAACGAACTATTTTTTACGATCGGCACAAGGGCCTGGGCGCTAAAATAGTGGAATTCGGAGGGTGGGAGATGCCGATCCAATACCCTTCAGGTATTGTGGAGGAACATCTGGCCACCCGTAAGGGGGCGGGGCTCTTCGATATCTCCCACATGGGTAGATTCATTGTCCGCGGGACAGCGGCGGTCAAGTTTCTCCAGCACGCCTTGACCAACAACGTTGATGCACTTGATCTGAGAGAAACGGGTGCACAGTACACACTCATTTCCAATGAAACAGGCGGAGCTGTGGACGATGCTTATCTGTATAATTTCGTCGAGGGAGAGTATCTCCTGGTGGTCAATGCAGCCAACCGCGAAAAAGACTGGAAGCACCTGCAATCACTCATAGAGGACTTCAGCGACGTTGACCTGAAGGACTGTACTGAAGAGATAGTCATGCTTGCACTACAGGGACCCATATCGCGCAAACTGCTGGTGGATGTCATCCAGTCAGGCCGACTCCCGGAACCCATTCGAAATTCCGTAAGCACCGTAACTATCGAAGGGGTCCAGGTAAAGGTGGCCCGCACTGGCTACACTGGCGAACCTCTGTGCTTTGAGCTCTTTGCCAGCCGAGAAAATGGCCTGATACTTTGGGACCTGCTTTTGGCCAAGGGAGCAACGCCCATAGGATTAGGCGCGCGGGATACACTTCGGCTGGAAGCCGGTCTACCCCTTTACGGTCATGAGCTGGGCCAAGATCCTGATGACAAGGAAATACCCACCCTGGCCTGTCCTTTGACAAAATTCGCAGTGAGCTTTTCGCCATTAAAAGGCGAATTCGTGGGCAGGGCAGCTTTGGTTAGACAGTTTGAGGCCCTCTCAAAAATTATCTCACGTGATTACTCGCGAATTTCCGATTTGCCCCGCATGATCAGACCGATCGCGGTGGCTGGTCGCGGCATTGCCCGTGGTGGTGCCAGGGTTTTTAAGGACGAAAGACACATCGGTCACGTCACCAGCGGCACTATGGTCCCTTTGTGGACGGTAGAGGGCGAAGGGCTCTCCTCAGCACAGACAGACAAACACCAGTTGCGGTCTATCTGTCTGGCATACATCGACAGTAACATCATTGACGACGAGAAGGTCACTATTGAGATACGTGGCAAGTCAGTTGATGCCGTGGTTGTTCCTTTTCACTTACGCAGCGATGCTCCACCATATGCCCGCCCCATTTTATATGATCACAAATTACCACCTGTGCAACTCCCGACCGGTGCTGTTAAGGCCAAAGTTCTCCGTTTGATCGAGAAGACCGTTGAAAACACTCGGTGGCGACAACTGGATTGCATCAACCTTATCCCATCAGAGATGACAATATCGCCAATGGTTCGACTGCTGTCTGTGATGGATCCGGCCTTCCGGTATGCCGAACACAGAGAAGCAAAGGCGTTCTATGACGCTGACATCTTCTATTATCAGGGCACCGAGTTTATCTGTGAAGTTGAGCAGCTTTTGGAAAAAGAGATGCTAAAATTTCTTGGCTGCAATGAGGTCGAGATGCGAGTTGTGAGTGGACAGATGGCAAACACGGCCGTGTTCAGTGCAATGCTTGATTACATTAACCGCTCAGACCGCAAATGCGAACCGAGGCGGATCCGCCGGGTGATGAACAACCACATCGGCAAAGGTGGCCATCTCAGCGCTCAGCCAATGGGCGCGCTCAGAGACTTTGTTGCCCGAGACCCGCAAACGGAGCGTCCGGCCGTGGTGAACTTCCCTGTTTTGGCCGAGAATCCATACAAGGTCGACGTGCCGACTACCCTGGAACTGATAGGAAGGTACCGGCCTGAACTCATAATATTCGGAAAAAGTATGGTCCTTCACAAGGAGCCCGTTACCGAGATCCGTCAGTTCCTGGATGGCCAGGGAATCGATGCAGTGGTGATGTATGACATGGCCCATGTGCTGGGGCTTATTGGCCCTTATTTCCAGCAACCGTTTAAAGAAGGAGCTGACCTTGTTACCGGCTCGACCCATAAGACTTACTTTGGCACACAACGAGGTGTGGTGGGCAGCAGTTTTCAAGAACATGAGGAACGTTACGAACTCTGGGAGGCCTTGCGCCGCCGGTCATTTCCCGGGTCAGTATCCAACCATCACCTCGGCACATTGTTAGGACTCCTAATGGCTGCCTACGAGATGAATCACTTCAAGGACGAGTATCAAACCAGGGTTATTTCCAATGCCAAGGCCTTTGCCCGAGGCCTAAAAGACTGCGATCTGAATGTGGCAGGGGATCCAACCATTGACTTTACTGAAACACACCAGGTGGTAGTTGATGTGGGTTACGGCCGCGGACCGGAGATTGCCCAGCGACTCGAAGCAAGTAACATCATTTGCAACTACCAGGCTGGCCCTGATGAAGAGAGCTTCACGGCGTCCGGGGCGCTGCGACTCGGTGTGTCGGAGATGACTCGCTTTGGTATGCAAAAAGACGACTTCCGCATCCTGGCCGAACTGATTAAAAAGGTGGTGATGCATGACGCTGATGTTAAGGATCAGGTCAAGTCTCTACGGAAATCATTCCATGAATTGCAGTTCTGTTTTCGTGGAGACGAATACGATGACGTTCTTCAGAAGCTGCATGATCTTCTATAAGGATTCATTGCATTATTATCTCTCGCAGAGTACACATCCGTGTCAATAATAAGGGTGAAAAATCTCTGTGTCCCTATGTTATCTGTGATATAAAAAAACAGGAAATCTTCCAGACACAATGTTCTGCATAGAAACAGGAAGCCTGAAATTAGAATTGGAAGTTGTCCGAGTGGAATCTTTGTTCCAACATGAAGAGATCCTTCCACATGTGGCAAATAAATTGATTTTTGAGTTTAAGAACTGGACAAATTTACAAAATCCAGTAATCGTAGATAAAAACTACATAGTATTGGATGGTAACCATCGTGTGTTTGTGTTCAAGCAATTGAAATTCAAATACATTTCAGTATGCAAAGTAGACTATTTCAACGAATTAACACAGCTACGATATTGGTTCCGGTTATTCGGGAGGATTGAGAGCCTGGAATCGTTAAAACAGATTATTAACGACATGAATGGGAGTTTCCGGGAAGTAAGCGACAGGGAAGCCTTAAGAAAAGCTCTGGAAAATAATAATCTTAGTTGTGGCATTCAGCAGGGTAATTTCTATGCATCAATCAGTTTCCATGAAGATGTCGTAAATGATGCAGTCAGTGCCTATAATGCTTTGGAGAAGATTCAGGGCAAATTATTACAAAATGGCCTGAAAATAGAATATATTCCTTGCAAGTCTGTGCATGAAGGTAAATTTTGTGATGAACTGAAAAATAGCGAAGTAATCATTTGGACACCGCAAATAACCAAAGAAATGGTGGTGGATGCTGTAAAAAAGAAAAAAAGATTTGCCCCTAAGACAACCCGGCACCTAATCCCGGCGCGGCCCCTCAATGTGAACGTTCCAACCTATTGGTTCAAAGAAGATATCTCGTTAGAAGAAATCAACAAGAGGTTTTTAAAGTTACTGGAACGAAAGAACTTAAGGCGATTCGGTCCGGGCCAGGTCGTAGATGGAAGGTACTATGAGGAGGAACTGTTTATTTTTTTTGATTAAAAGAAAATGAACCATTACCAAAAAAGTGAGGTTTGTTATGAATGAAGAGCAAAAAATTATGAGCCTTTCAGCAATTGGCCTTGATTCTCCCGGTTTGGTTTCCAAGATCACGAAGGAAATATTTGAATTGAATGGTAACATTATTGATGTGGAAGAAAACTGCCGCAGGGGGTTGTTTTCCATATTCCTGATAATCGATTTTTCTTCGTCAAAACATTCGATGCATGTGATTACGAATACCTTGAAAGCCATTGAAAATGAAACAGGCTTAAAGGTCAACCTTGGTGTACACGGCGCGCAAGAATTTGCCCAATTAAGCAAAAAGGAAAGCCATATAGTGACTGTCTTAGGAGTAGACCAACCCGGTATCATTGCAAATATCGCCACTTTATTTCTAAAATACAATATCAATATTGAAAACTGCAGGATGATTGCCCGCGGAAAGTTTTTCTCAATGGAGATGGTCATAGACTCAAGCAAAGTTACTGTTGAGCCAGCCATGTCTCATAAGGAAGTGATTGAGAAGATGAAAAGTGAGCTCAAGGACTTATGCACGAAAATGGATCAGAGTGTGGTTATCCAAAGTGAGGATATTTACAAGAAGATGAAAAAGCTCGTTGTATTTGATGTGGAATCCGCCCTGATCCAGGATTCATCTCTGAAGAACTTCTTAGATATAATAAAAGGGAAAGTAAAATCAATTGATGACGGTTTCGAACTTAGGGATAATGCCAAAGATCAAATGCAGGCATTTGTTGATAATGCAAGAAACCTAAAAGGTTTGCCGGCACGTGATTTCGAGAGATTTGGTGAGACTCTCCAGCTGAGCCCTGGGGCACTGGAATTGATAGGGATATTGAAATCAATGGGCTTCAAAACTGCACTCTTGTCATCCGGCTTTAGTCTCTTTGTCAAAAAGATTTTTGAAGAGGCAGGGGTGGATTATGCATTCTCAAACACCCTTGAGGTTGACAAAAACGGTACTATCACGGGTGAATTAGAAGAACCTATCATCACCAGTGACAGCAAGTATGAAATCCTTGAATTCATTATGAATGCCGAGAATATAACCCGTGATCAGGTAATTGCTGTTGGCGATGGTTCTATCCGGTCTCATTTCATAAAAAACGCCGGACTATCCATTGCGTTCAAACCGGATGAGATGAGCGTCAAAACAGACGGGATTCTTAGCGGTGACCAAATCATGAACGTCTTATATTGCCTGGGAATTCCCAAGACAGAACTGGACAAACATCTTCAGCGTTTAAGATAATATTCAACTATTCCCCTCGTAACTGCTCAATAAGTTCGGGCAAATCCGCTGGTGTAGGGCGGCATTTTATATGCCACCGTTATTGGCGGGGTATAAAACCCCGCCCTACAAGAAACAAAACCGAACTTATTGAGATGTTGCTTCCACTCTTAATAAGGCATTGATATCCTTAAGATTAGGGATTCCACTTTGGGAGCCTATTTCAGCGCACTTAAGGGCCGCGGTCGCTGAGGCAAAGCGCATGCATTCTTGCATTCCCCACCCGTTAAGCAAACCGTATATGTATCCACCGTGATAAACATCTCCCGCACCGGTAGTATCCACAGTCGAAACCGGAAATGCCTTCTGATGGACTATGCCTTTTTCATTCAGCCCAATACTTCCTCTCGCTCCAAGTGTGATGACCACATGTTCCGGACCCAGCTCCCTGAGCGCGTAAAGTGCGGTTTCATCGGAAACATTTGATCCCACCAATGGTGTGGCAAATGTCTCAGATGCAATGAGTATATTTACAAGTTTGCACAATTCTTTGGCGCCTCCCCTCATGGTCCCTGCGTCCATTACGACTGTCATTCCAAGTGACTTAGCCTGTCTTGCCGCCTCAATTGAGGCCTCAACCATCAAACCGTCTGTATGAAAAATGCGGGCCTTCGGGAATCGACTGATACAAACATCGCTCTTTTTGAGGTGGGGAGCGGTCCCCCGGTGCCAAAAGATGGTGCGTTTTCCACCTTCCTTGGTAACAGCTATAAAGGCAAACTGGGATGTATGGCCAGGAGTGATCTTCAGGCAAGACGCATCTATCTTCTCTTTTTTGAGATTATTAAGGATTTTCACGCCAAAAGGATCATCTGATATGGATCCTAAGAAAGAAGTTGAGATGCCGAGGCGTGAGAGTGTAACGAGGGCTGTGGAAGCAGGACCGCCACACTGGATGTGTAAATCCGTGAGTTCTGCCTTTCCATCCTCATGCGGAAAGGCATTAAGCCTGCCCAGGTAATCCACGCATGCCTGTCCGAGACCTATCGTCTGGATTGCATCATTTTTCTTGTTCATGTGATACAACTGTCTGACTGCTGAGACCTATTCCTGCTTTTTTCAAAGTTCCTCAAGTTCTTTCTCTACTTTTTCGAGGTGAGACTTTACCTTGTTAATTAAAGGCGATGATGGATATTTCTCAATTAACGCTTTAAGTATATTGTAAGAAGAGCGAAGATATTCTTCCTTTTTTTTAGGATCATGGGTTTTTCTTGCTGTTAAAAACATCTGAGCGGCCCGGTTCCTTTCGCGATTGATCAAGCTCTCAATGGCCTGTTCCATTAGTTCCTTGATCTCATGACTTTTTTCACGCTCCGAAAGTGCACCAAGGCTCGATATGGCCTGTTCATATTTTTCCTCATCAAGAAATCTGCGAGCTATTTGAACGGCTTCTTTCTTCTCGGAAATCATTGATATGGTTTCCTCGAGATATTCCTCCTGGGCACGTTCAAGCCGTTTCAGGGCCTGGTCTATGATTTTCAACCCGGTTTCTGATGAAACAGTCCCCTTTTTCAAAACCAGCAAATCCCATGCTTCACCAAATTTATGCTCTCTAATCAATTGTTCAACTTCATAAAGGATTTGGTCCGCGTTACCCTCCGTCTGAGTTGTCAGTTCATAATCAGTTTGGGCTTGCACACGGGCTTCCAACCCTGTCCCAAATGGCGGGGGAGCTTCGATTTCTTGGCCCTCTACCGGCGCTCTCGAGATCCTCTTGTTAAGCGCCTGAAGAACGACTTCCTGTTCATGCAATGCGTCAGTCAATTTTTTGTAAACTTGAATAGCCTTTTCTCGTTCGCCTAACCGCAACTGTAACTCCGCAATGCCTGCCCGGAGGCAGTTGAGATCAGGGCTCGTATCAAGCTCAGGCACAATTCCCTCAATAATACTCTTCGCTTCTGTCAGCATTCCCACTTTAGCAAGGGATAAGGCGAACATCAGGCTTATTTCAGCGGTAAGTGCATCCGGGCCAAGGACCGCTTTTAGCTCCAGGCAGTGGTTGATTACACCTTTATAGTTTCCTGATGTATAGGCTTCTTGGACCTCCTTTCTCTTTGTCGCAAAGAGGCTGATAGACCTAGGATAATCCTTTGCCCTTTCCTCCTGTTTAGAAAAATAAATTTCATCCAGGACATTAAGGTTATTTAACAGGGCACGCACGACCTTTTGGTATTCCGCTTCCTTGAACGCTCCAGCGGATATGTTTTTTACAGATTTATAGGTATCAAGGAGGCTTGAGGCGATTTCCCTGTCTTTTTCTGTAAGGTCTTCTTTCTCCAGGATTTTGCTCAGAAAACCTATCTTCTCCTCGAGAAGATCCACGGGAAATAACGGTGCAGGTACTACCGAGGGTTCGGGCGTAACCACCACACGGCGCTCCGGAACCGGTATGCATCCAAAGGCAAATACAAAGAAAAAGACCAGGAGGGATCTTATTTGTTTTTTCATTTCATTCTCCATTCTTAAACAGCTCACCGCAGAGACAAAGGCCGAAGAGAGCAGTGTTTTTTGCGTTGTTACTTTCCTTCTATAGGCTCAAAGTGTCTTTTTGGTACCAGTATACCTCCACGATGTTCGACTTCTGACAGTATCCGGGGTTGGTCTGTCTGCCGTCCCTCTTGCCCAGGCGATGCGGACGGATGCGATGAGTCTGCGTTCTTGGGGGATGTCCCCAGGGGGAGACCTGTAAATGGTGATACTGGCACAGCAATGAAGTCTCCGTTGTTCTCCAGTTGGCTTGACAGGGGATTGAATACCAGGTCTGCGGGCTGGATATTTTTCTTGTAATCATGGGTATTGACAATGGCATTTGCCGTATCAATCCATAATGGCATAGCACCTGATGCGCCATAAATGGCCAGGTGTTTCCCCTTCATGGGTCGATTATCATCATAACCTACGTAGCTGGCGATAACATATCCCTTCCGGATATCAAGTTGTCCTGTTTTCTCGTCGGGGCCTGGAATAAAACCCACAAAACTGGAATTAGTAAACCGGTTAGCAGTACCTGTCTTTCCGAAAGAGGGTATCGGAATATCGAATACGCGGATTGCATCCCTTGCGCCTCTACCTGTCCCTGTTTCAATGACATTTTTCAGAATCTCGTTCACCAGTCCGGAAATCCTCTTGGATATGACCGTTCTGGGTTTTGGATTGTATTCCCAAAGAATTTCTCCCTCCCTGTCGACAATTTTTGTGATTACAGGGACCATAGTAAGATCATTGTCAGGGGAAACAGGATAAACCTGACCCGTCATGATCGTCTCATAGGCCCTGGCCGCCTCAATGATACTGATAGAATTGGGGCCCAACGGAAATGAGAGAACCGGTTCCAGTTTTGTAGAAATGCCCATCTCTTTTGAAAGTTGTACTACATATGATAAGTTGACAAGGATTCGGAAATCGCGGATCCGGGAGAGGACTTCCAGATCATAACTGTCGAGGACGGACAGTCGGCTGAAGTTCTTCTCCACATTTTCCTGGAGCGTTCCCAGGATTTCAGAGGTGATCAAGCCATCGATCCATATTTCCCCCCTCTTTAAGGTCGCAGGCATTATCAACATCGACTCGGGAGTTAGAGGGACCAGGGGGATAGTAGACAAAAGATCAGGGGATTCCGTATAAATGATGCGGACCGTTTGATTATCGCTTATGTCTCTGTAAAAATGGCGGAGCAATTGTGTTAAAGAGTCCCTTAAATGGGGGGTATAGTTCTGATTATACAGCTCAAGAAGTCGCGTAATCTTTTGAAACTCACCTGCCATTCGCTGGTTCAATTTTTGAAGCCTCGTAAAACTGAATCTTGAAATCTGGAGTTCTTCGGGCTCTTTAAGGTTTAATTTTTCGCTGTCTATATTGAAGTGCAGGCGGTTAAGGTTGTTCAGAATTTCCTCGTAACCCCCAAAGATGACATCCGACTCAACCTCTTTTTTTGATTCTTCAAACACGGCGTCCATCAAAGTATCTTCGTTCACCACCACGCCATGCCTGTCCCTGATCCGTTCTCTGTATTGAGAATAAGATTCATCTTTTCTTCTGCCGAGCCCCACAAGCTCAGTAATCTGGCGGAACTCACTCAAATTAAGATGATCCGTCAGGTGATATGCCAGCCAGACAGTGGCAAGGTTTTCCGATTTTACGCCGGCCCAGGCCATGGAAACCTTCTCACTCTGGGGCACGTGATCAGGTCGAGGCATATAGGCGGTATTCTGGAATTGAAACACGTCCCTGATATTTTGGAGGGGATCAAGGGTGTTCCATTTAAGCTGGAGTGCCGCAGTGTATACAATCGGCTTAAAAATTGAACCCAATTGTCGCTTCGCATCTGCGGCGCGGTTAAAAAAGCGGTTAAAAAAACCTCCAACCATAGCCTTTAACATACCCTCCTGGAATACTGCCACACCCCCCTCCAGTTCAGGAACCTTGGAGAGCATAAGTTTCATCTCGTTATTGTTTTCAGGAGATGCTATCTGTTGTAGTGGAACCAGATCTCCCACGTGGAAGTTTTTCAAAAAAGCACTGACATGTTTTTTGTCAAATACGGCCCAGGCCCCCAACTTCCATTTTAACCAGGCTTCGCCCATAGGTTTTAGCCCTTCATAGTCAATAATCCCTCCTCCATGGTTCCACGACACAACCAGGTGAGCGTTTTCCCTGTCTGCATCAATATGGGTGATTCGGGCCAGGAATGGGAGGCTATCGTTTTGCTCTTCCATACCTTTTACAAGCAATTCTTTCGTGCTATCGGGCAATTCTCCGACCTTATACCCGTTTAGCTTGACATCGATCAATGGCAAATGGGTGCGGAGGCTCCTCAGAGTTGCTTCCTGTATTTCCTTATTAATAGAGGTATAGATGCTGATTCCCGAGGTTGCAGGGTTTTCCAGGCCTTGCTCCTGAAGGATAGTGTTAAAGTAGTCGGATTCAAGTTGTTCTCGAATGTAATCGAGGATCACGTTCAATTTAAAGGTAATTTTTCCCTGCTCAAAAGGGACCTCCCTGTCCTTCGCCTGCAGATACTGCTCTTTTGTTATGAAATTCATCCGGTGCATGCTCGAGAGCACATAGTCCTTGCGTAACTTGGCCAGATGCCTGACTTCCTCTTTTTCTGCTTTTGTCTTTTTGATAAACGGATTGTACCGGTTGGGGCCCTTGACCGAACCGGCAACGAAGGCACATTCCACCAGGTCGAGATCTCTTGCATCTTTCCCAAAAAAGTATTGAGCCGCAATCCTGAGACCTTTTCCATAGCCGGTTACAAAAAATTGATTTGCGTACATCTCAAGGATTTCCTGTTTGGTATATTCCCTTTCCAGCAGAAATGCCTGAACCAATTCTTTGAACTTGGCCATATAAGACTTTTTTTCGCGTCGAAATATGTTTTTTGCAGTTTGTTGCGTGATGGTGCTTCCACCCTGAACCACTTTACCTGCCTTTATGTTAGCAACAAGCGCCCTGAGCATCGCCCTGAAATCAAAGCCCCTGTGGTTAAAAAAATTCTTGTCCTCTGCGGCGATGAGGGCCTTTATAAAAACCTTGGGGACATCTTCGTAGACTATGTATTTACGGTGGATTTTTTCAAAGAAGGTCCCAATGGGTGTGCGACCGTCATCATAATAGACATGACTTTCTGACGCAATAGTGCGGTCAATGGCCCCCCGCTCTATACGGGTTGTTGTATCATGGGTCACCGTGTAGTACACATATCCAAGAAGACA
>JAKLQB010000810.1 GCA_022013615.1 Desulfobacterales bacterium
GCGGTGGTAAAAGATGGACAGATCGTAATTAGACCTATTATGCCATACAGCTTTACATTTGACCATAGGGTGATAAATGGTTTTGGAGCAGAGCAATTCATGAAAAAGATCCGGGAGTTTGTGGAAACTCCTGACATACTCCTGCTTTATTGAACAGATGATGAGAGCATAGTTATGGAAGAATCTTACGATGTCATTGTGTTAGGCGGAGGGGCAGGCGGGGTACCTGCCGCAATCCGGGCTGCACAACTCGGGGGTAAGGTAGCTATTATAGAGAGCAAAGACTTCGGTGGCCTATGTATGAACAGGGGCTGCATCCCTTTTAGTCATATGATAGTGGCCTCCAACATACTGGGAAGCCTTTCCCTTGGAAAAGACATGGGTTTAAGCTTTACGGGAATTACAAAGGACTACTCCGCCCTCATTAGACGTCAGGATGAACTGATCGCCTTTATGAGGCAAGGTGTCAGGAGCACACTTAACAAAAATGGAGTTGAAATCATTGAAGGGAGGGGAAAGCTTGCCGGAAAAGGAAAGATAGAAATCAACGGCAAGACCCTCTCGTATAAAAACATTATTCTGGCAACAGGTGCAAGATGGTTAAAATCAGACTTCCCGGGTGCGGATTTAGAAGAGGTTGTAAACAGTGATTACCTGTTGAATATAGACAAATTGCCCAAAAGGGTCCTTTTGTTTGGCAAGAGCCCATGGATAATAGAGATAGCCCAGTTGCTTCACAACTTTGACTCGCAGGTCGTTCTGGCCACAGAAGACAGAAGCATTCTTCCAGATGAGAGCAAGACAATCAGTTCCCGCCTTACCAAGGCATTGAAAGACCAGGGGATCACCATACATAACAGGACAAATCTCTTGGGTTTAAAGAAAAAGAAGGATGGTGTCCACTGTGCCTTTAAGGTGAAAGATGAGGAAGAGACACTTGTCGTTGACCGCGTTATCAGTCTTCGAAGAGGGGCTTCTCTTACAGGCCTGGGCCTTGAGACAGTGGGACTGGATGAAAAGAGCATTTTTATCAAGGTGAACGATCGGATGGAGACAGATGTGGACGGCATCTATGCCATTGGGGATATTGCCGCACCAGAGGCGAAACACTATTCCCATCTGTCCTCGGCAGGTGGAATTGTCGCGGCCGAGAATGCAATGGGCATAGATAGCCTCTTTGAGCACAGAACCATCACCAGGGTGCTTTTTACTCAACCCCAGGTTGCATGCGTGGGACTTACCACCAGGGAGGCAAAAAAGGAAGGATATGAGGTATTGACAGGCGCTGCTCCCCTTTCCATGAATCCCTTCGGCATGATCATTTCCCAGAATGAAGGTATTGTGGAGGTTGTGGCTGAGAAAAAATATGGACAGGTACTCGGTATACACTTTGTCGGGCAAGGGGCCTGTGAGATGGCAGGGCAGGCCGTGCTTGCACTCCAGATGGAGGCTACCCTGGAAGACCTGACCAGGGCAACCTTTCCCCATCCAACCTTGAGCGAATCAGTAGCAGAGGCAGCAAGAGATGCCCTGGGAATCCCAATCTACCTTCCATAAAAAAGCCTACCCAAAAACTTTGGCAATGGAAATGGTGGAAAGTACTAATTTCCCTAAAAGATGTATTGCTGTTAAACTTGGTATGATTGACTATGATGAGGCCTACCAATTACAGAAGAGACTTCATCGCGAGAGAATAGGCGGGGAGATTCCAGATGTACTGTTACTCCTGGAGCATACCCCTACACTCACCATCGGTAGATCAGGCAGCCCCGACAATATCCTTGTCTCAAATGACAAACTATCACAAGAGGGAATATCCTTATTCTTTATAGGCAGGGGAGGAGACGTCACCTATCACGGGCCTGGTCAACTGGTTGCATACCCGATTATGGACCTTACGCAGCAAGGAAAAGATATTCGTCGCTTTGTTCGTAATCTTGAAGAGGTGATAATATGTACCCTGGAAGATTTTTCAATCAGTGCCGTTCGAGATGAAGGCCATGCGGGTGTCTGGGTGGGAAAAGAAGAAGTTGCGGCAATTGGGCTTAGTGTACGAAGATGGGTCAGCATGCACGGTATTGCTCTCAACGTAAATACCAATCTGGAGCATTTCTCATTCATAAATCCTTGCGGTTTCTCCGATAGAAAAGCGACGTCCATGTCTAAACTCCTTGGTTACGATGTGTCCATGGATGCCGTAACTGAGACGTTAATCGCCCACTTTTCCGACGTCTTTGATACATCCGTGAAGGATAGTACGAATATAGTATTAAGGGGCTATGGATGAAAGAAAGACTTCCCCACTGGTTCAAACAAAAAATTCCAGACCCGGAAATCATTCATGCCATGAAAGGTTTCCTGGATGGGTTGAACCTGCACACCATTTGCGAGAGTGCCCAATGTCCCAATGCCGGAGAATGTTTTTCCCGAAAAACGGCAACTTTCTTGATTCTGGGAGATGTCTGCACCAGACGGTGTACCTTCTGTGCCGTTAAGAAGGGGATTCCGATTCCTGTGGATCAGGACGAACCGCAGCATGTTCTTGAAGCGACAAAAAAACTGAACCTGCGATATGTTGTCGTAACCTCTGTCACCAGGGATGACCTTGCTGATGGGGGCGCCTCCCAATTTGCGAAGACCATTGAGGTTCTTCATGAACAGAGGAATGGGATGATGGTTGAAGTGCTCATCCCAGATTTTAATGGATCCACTGAAGCGTTGAAAGCGGTTGTGGAATCACAACCTCATGTGCTCAACCACAATATAGAGACCGTTCCAAGCCTGTACGCGGAAGTAAGGCCAGGGGCTGACTATAACCGCTCTTTAGATCTCCTTTTTGAGGTTAGGGGCATGGACCCTGCAATCGTTACCAAATCTGGTTTTATGTTAGGCCTGGGAGAGAACAGAGATGAAGTAATTGCGGTTATGAGCGATCTGCGAGAGGCAAACTGTGACATGCTCACCATTGGTCAATACCTGAGGCCCTCTGAGAAACACCGTCCCGTGGTTTCATTTGTTACCCCTGAAGAGTTTTCGGAATATGAACGGATCGGCATGGAGATGGGATTCGCCGAGGTTGCCTCTGCTCCTTTAGTAAGAAGCTCCTTCAGGGCTGCCGAACTCTACTCCAAGGTGAAACGATAACTTGGGGAGACGCCCTGATAATTTGTTGGAAAACTCATGAGTTTTTAGAGAGGGTGGACGCTAGAGTCCATTTTTATGAATCAACAATGCCGCTATCGGTCCTTTTTGTAACTGAAGGGACGTCAAAGCACTTCTGGATGGCCTCTATGGCTGGATGAATCTGGTCGGCGGGCAGGACACCACTGATGGTGTGGATGGAACAGCTCAGGCCGAGAAGTTCAACGTGAGCTTCATCAAGGGACATCAGGAGTTCGCTGATTATTCCATAACGATCACCGAAATGAGGCCCATTCATGGAAAACGAGGCTACGGAAGAATCCTCAACAGTTGAGGCCTCTGGGAGCAGTTTCTGAATCATACCGATGTAATTATATTTGTCTGGTTCGGGGAGGCAAAAAAATAGATTTCCTTTGTTTTTCTCTTTTGAAGGTCTTGATATAAAGAAAGTGAGAACGAGTCCAAATTGGGCAAAATCTTTGAGGGCAGTCCCCATGGTGCTGATATGGCCGCTGTCCAGTTTTACATGGATAAGTGCCTGCCCATCCTGCCAATCAAGACCATATACCTTGGGTTTTTTCTCCTGGTAAGAGGCAACCACCTCTTTATAGAGTTTTTCTTTACCCTTTTGAGCAAGCTTCCAATCTTCAGGGGTTCGATAAGGACCGAATTCGAAGGGGTCAAACAGGGCATTAGTGGCTTCATTGATAACATCTTCGCTCAAAATTGCTGAAATGGCTGAAGGAGAATTGGCAAAAGCTATTGGCTGATCTCCCAGTTTGCCCAGCACATCAAGCAAGGTCCCTATGATTTCAGGTTTACTCCTGTGGGGAAATATAGACAGGACAGCGCCTTTGGTGGCTGTCAGGTTTGTCTTACCGAATTTTTTTTCAATGAGATCCGAAGTTTTTTTTGCGTCCTGGGCGTCTACAACGAAGTTCAGACCCAAGGCCTGGTTCTGATCCCCGCAGGTCAGAAAAGGGAGGTTTATTTTCTCATTGGCCATAAGGTTGGCGAATGCCGTTGTAAATCTGTAGTCTTCTTTGGGTTGGATCAGGGAAATCCATACCACGTCTTTCAGGATTTTAAATCCCCCAAGTCTTGTCGGAGTATTCATTTCATCAAGCGCTCAACTCTGCGATGCTGCTTATGGCGCATGTAACCAGCAAATCACAGCAACCCATTAACTACTTCCATCAGACCATCAGTATCAATAGGTTTGGGGATATAGTCATCCGCCTCGGTGGACATGCCGTCAGCATGAGTATATGTAGTAGAGGGAACCGCTTCCCCTACGGCTGTCAGTAACACAACGGGAATATCGGCGGTTTCTTCATTTGCCTTTAACTCAGCGCAGAGCACATAGCCATCCTTACGCGGCATCATAATATCCAGGATAACCAGATCCGGACGGCGTTCTTTTATGGATTCTTCGCCTTCGATGCCATCATAGGCACGGCCCACCTCAAGTCCCCTGCTTTCCAGCATCATGGCAACGGTTTCCACCAGATCCGGATCATCGTCGACTACCAAAATGTATTTTTTAGCCATATCAAATCCTCCTGCAAATTCCATCTTTTTATTACTTTATTATCTTCTATTGATGTCTTTCAATTGTCAATAGCCAATAGTCAATCATCAATCCCCTTCGGTCTCGGGTACAGACCACCACGTTCTACAATCTCTGGAACTTTCTCCTCCCATTCGATTGCCATAATATGAAATCCTTTTACCCCTTCCACCTCCTTGAGACGCTGGATGGTTTCAACGCAGATATTGATTCCTTCTTCTGCCTGTTTTTCCTTGGGTACACCGCTCATGCGTTTGACA
>JAKLQB010000078.1 GCA_022013615.1 Desulfobacterales bacterium
CAACCTCGATATCCGACAGTTTGTGGAAGATGTCATAACCGGTTCCGAGGGACCGGAACTGCTTCGGGCTTTCTACAAAGCTATCTACTCTATAACGGTCCTTGATCCTACATGCGGATCCGGCGCATTCCTTTTTGCTGCGCTGAATATCTTAGAGCCCCTTTACGAGGCATGTCTTGACCGCATGCAGGGATTTGTTGATGATCTGGACCGATCCGGAGAGCGTCACAGACCAGAGAAATTCTCCGACTTCCGCAACACCCTTGCCGATATCGAGAGACACCCAAACCGCCGCTACTTTATCCTCAAATCGATCATTGTCAATAATCTTTACGGCGTTGATATTATGCAGGAGGCCGTTGAAATCTGTAAACTACGCCTCTTTCTCAAACTGGTTGCCCAGGTGGATAAAGTTAAGCAACTGGAGCCGCTCCCCGATATCGATTTCAACATCCGTGCCGGTAACACCCTTGTTGGCTTTGCCACTCTGGATGCTGTACGCCACACCCTTGATGGAAAATTGGCGTTCTATAAAGGTCAGGTTGATCGAATTGTCGAGGAAGCGGGAGTTGTAGAACTTGCATTTCAGCGGTTTCGTGAGATGCAGATCGGCCTTGGCATGAATGCTAAGGAGTTTGCGGGGGCAAAAAAGGAACTACGTGCAAGGCTTAAGAAACTGACGGATGAACTTGACCAATACCTTGCTGTAGAATACGGGATCGATGCTGATAAAAAAGAAGAATTCCAGCAATGGAGAGAAAGCCATCAGCCGTTTCACTGGTTTGCTGAGTTTTACGGGATAATACGGAGAGGAGGTTTTGATGCTGCAATAGGAAACCCTCCATATGTAGATTACAACAAGGTGAAGAATGTATACAAAGTAAAAGAATATAAGACAGAGAAGAGCAAAAACCTTTATGCCTTTGTAATTGAACGATCAATAAGATTATTAAATAATATGGGAGCTTTAGGAGTTATTGCTCCAATAGCATTAGTTAGTATCAGTGCAAACGAAAACTTACGTAGACTCCTTTTGTTAGAGTTCAGACCATCGTTCCTTTCTAATTTTGCTATTCGTCCCGCAAAATTATTTAATGGTGTAGAACAAAGACTTACGATTTTTATCGGTATACATTCTACTCACAACCGGAATGACGTTTATTCAACAAAATACCACCAGTGGTTTATGGCAGAACGTCCTGTGTTATTTGGTAAAATGGAATATACATTAATCCCAAATCAAGAGAGATTCTCAAATATTGTAAAACCTTGTGGCGATGAGGGTATGAAGATATTGCAGAAGTTGGACGGTAAATCAGGAAAAAACATTGGAAGTTTTCAGGTTAGAAATTCTGAAATCAAAATGTATTTCCACCGAACGCCCGGTTATTGGATTCGTTTTATGGATTTTCTTCCATATTTCAAATCACCTCATGGGGATCGATCCATCCACCATATCCGTGAGCTATGTATTACTGATAAAAAAATGGCCGATTTCATAGGTTGTGTTGTAAGTAGCACTGTTTATTTCTACTGGTTCTTCGCGTCTGGCAATTGTAGAAATTTGACTTTAGATGATGTAAAAGGATTTCCCATAGGTAACCCTGTTACTGGAATACTTCACAGATCCTCATTCTTATTTTCGGAACTGATGTGCGACTATAGTGACAACTCTCAAATATTGAAACGCGGTGAAGCTGAGTTTCAGGAGTTTGACTGGGCTGTCTCTAAACCAATCGTCGATAAAATCGATGAGCTACTTGCAGAGCACTATGGCTTCAGCAGTGAAGAATTAGATTTCATAATCAATTATGACATCAAGTATCGCAACGTTTTAGAGGGACGCGAAGCTGAATCTATATAGGTTAATTTGAGCCCGTCCAATAGTCGAATAAAATATGTGCATTATACTCTATCGTGAAAGCGGACAATCGTTTATCTCTTTTAAGGTCTTAATTGATGGATAATAGGAATTAATGATACAATATGAACTCAAGCAACTAATCGAAGAGGTCCAAAATCGCCAGAGTGAATCCGATCATGTGGAAGTGAAAGCAGCCCATGGTGGAACCCCCAAACGTTTGTACGAGCCGCTTTCTGCTTTTGCCAATCGCACCGGTGGCGGAGTGCTGCTGTTCGGCTTGAATGAATCAAAGGATTTTAAGGTCGTTGGCGTTGGAGACGCTCATCGGCCACAGGAGGACATAACCAGTCTTGCCTCTGCTGATA
>JAKLQB010000811.1 GCA_022013615.1 Desulfobacterales bacterium
AAGTTGATAGAAAGTTCTTTTACGGTCAAAAAGCCTAAACGAGGGATAAGAGCCTTTTCTTGAGAACTTCTGTGCTCCAGACAGAACACCCACATCCTGTCAGGAGCAAGACTGGCAGTATTTGAGGTGTGTGTCCATGTTCAGACCTCCCTGCTGGAGGTTAAAGAACAGAAGGGAAAATTATAGGTTTATGAAACGCCTTTAAAAGAGAAAAGTCCAGGAAAATCCGTTTTCAGAGTCACCTCAGGCTTAAAGATTTCTCTCAGATAAAGACTAAGCTATAATCTAAAGATATTGCGATTCCAGCCTTGACCGTCATGGTAGATTTCTTGCCAAGTCTGGTTCATAAGTGTTTAGATTTGGTTGCGACTTCAGAAAAGTATCCTAGACTTATTCGGTTTGAAAACTGCTACATACCACCAATCTTGCCATAGGCTAAAACTGGAGAAATGATAATTTTAATAAAAATTACCTGCTAATCAAAAAAGATAAGAATCCGTTTTTCCAGCGAGAGAGCATAGGCAAGCTGGCCTTGTGTTTCTATGAAAAAACTCTCCCATGTTTATACCATTTTAAAATTTCTAGTTTATGAATTGTTTTTAAGATTAGCTGAACAGGACTACTTGCCCATGTTATAGCTTTTACTGTCTGCCCCGTGAGTAGGGAAAGGTGTAGAGCTTCACTAAATCAGTTTTGGTTTGAATTTATGGGGGCTGTCTATGATAGGCCGGTCAACTCTTCTGGCCACCTGCTTGAGCATGCCCCCGAAGAGTAGGTCATGGAAAGGCAATAGTGCGTACCAATAAAGCATTCCATAGAGTCCCCTGGGTCTGAATCTTGTGCAGAGTCGGAGTTCTGTCCCGGATCCCAACGAGGCAACATTAAACTCTAGAATCGCCTCTCCAGGCAGTTTCATCTCGGCTACCAGTATCAAACGCTTAGGCGGATACACCTCCAGAACACGCCAAAAATCAAGTGCGTCGCCCACCAACACATGTTCAGGATGGCGGCGGCCACGCCGCAATCCCACACCGCCAACGAGATTGTCCATCCAGCCCCGCAGCTGCCAGAGAAAGTCCCCATAATACCACCCGTTCTGGCCGCCGATCCGACTTATGATCGGCCAGACTTCATCAGGCGAGGCTGCTATACCTACCCTGAACCCGCCTTGCAGGAGAGTACCGCCAGCGTAAGGTGCGTCTCCGGCGTGGACCCACTCCGGGGGTTTCAGTTCACCGGCGTCCGTCCAGCGGGTCTCGACTAATTGCAGTGATTCTTTCTGAATAGCCCTTCTGATGGCATCCCGGCACGTCATCAATTCTTGGGGAATTATCCTGGTGATGCGGTCATCCATGACCGCCATCTGGCTTGCAGCGCCCTCTAATAGCGGTTCGGCAATGCTTGGTGGTACAGGCAGGAGAAGTTTGGCCAAAGAGATGGCCAATTTGCGGCCTAAAGTGGAGGCGGGAAGAAAGCGGGGAGTAATGAATATTGGCTTACGCAAACCAGCCTCCTCGGCGTAAAGTTCGAAAAGCCTCCGATTGGTGATGATGTCCGGACCGCCAATGTCAAAGGTCTGGCCGATCGTCTCGTCCTTCTCTAAGCAGCCGACAAGGTAGTTAAGGACGTTACGGATGCAGATCGGTTGGACCTTGGTGCCCATCATTTTGGCAGGGATCAAAATTATGAGCAAACGCTCTGCCAGATACCGGAGTATCTCAAAGGAGGCACTGCCCGAACCCAGGATATGGGCCGAACGTAAAAAGGTAACTGGCACCGGTCCAGACTGGAGTATCTTACCGACCTCGGCCCTGCTTTTCAGGTGAGGACTCGAATCGGGCGACTCACCGCCAAGTCCACCAAGATAGATGACTCGCTCCAACTTCATCTTTGCGATCGCACTGACAAAATTATGGGCCGCCCGGCGGTCGGCCAAGATAAATTCTCGTTGATCTGGGTCCATGGAGTGGACAAGGTAGTAGGCCGCGAAACAGCCTTGAACTGCCTTGCTCAGCGAGGCAGGGTCCTGAAGGTCAGCCTGGGCAAGTTCCAGAGAGGGATGATCTGACCATCTCCTGCCGCGCAATTTGTCTAGAGAGCGGGCCATGGCCCGGACCCGATAACCAGCAGCCAGCAGCCTTGGGACTAAGCGCCCGCCCACGTACCCGGTGGCGCCTGTTACCAGAACGGGTTGAGTTCTCATTAATACAGCCTCTAATCCTTTGCCCGGATAAAAGGAATAGGCAGACTTTACAAGTAAAGGAAGTAGCAGTAAATTGCCTCTCTGTTTAAGTAGTATAGGGAGATAGGGGTTGGTCGTCAAGGATGACAGAATCCTCCTTAATTGAAGGTTCTCCATACCGCCGATATACTGTCATGATGATCCCATGCATTTTGGGCACTTCATAGCCGATGCCCTCCAGGTAAGTTTAAGAAGAAAAGCCGATTTGTCGCTCTGCCAAAATATCCTAGCCCATGCTCCACATCCTACAACGGCCGCTTCTTTCTCCCCATCCCCACCAGCGCGGCCTTGTCTTGGCAGAGAAGCTATTTCTCATTTCGGCTTTTTTTTGTTAACTTAATTTTTTACCAGCGTCCCGCCTTCCGTTTGATTCAGTTACCATAAAGAATGGCTGCGCTGGCGTGAATTCCCTGATCGATTTCGGCACTCTCGAAGACTATATTGGTGAGACATTCAAGCATTGAATTGGACTGAATTGGTCATTCCACAACTACCAAACCCGCCAGGACTGCTTTAGGCGTTTCTTCTGCATTTGCATGGCTTCCAACAGGATTTGGCATTTAAGCGGAACCCTTTCATCCACGGGAATCTCCTCGGTTTTGATTATTTTTGCATTCGCCGCACCCAGTTCAAAAGCTTTTTCTTTATACCGCTCTAAATCTTTAAGAAGTTTCGATTCATCCAGAAAGGTACCAATTTTTACGATTTGGCTCTCCATGCAGCCTCCTTGTATATAATAAATGTTATAATACGATTTAACCCTTAAGGTTCCGAATCAAGGTGCATTGATCAGATTACCTATTTACCTGGCTGTGAATGGTAATTGAACGATAACGCGCCCGATTTTAGGACGCAATGGCATAAGAATCGTGTGTGTGCGAGCAAATTGTTGGAAAGCATATTCCGCTGATAGGAACTCCAGGCCCTCTATTGTTGAATCAGACCAATATGAAGCTCTATTTTGATCTCGATGCATTGCCATGTTTGAAGATAATGCCTCCGCGGCCAATTAAAAAAAAGTTTGCTAAATTTATCGCATGCCTAATGCCGCATTCACGATGCTTGTCACGCTTCTCACTTAAAATTATCAAAAGATCCGCTTGGAATGCAAACGAAAGTCCTGTAACAAACAAGGCGGATACAATATGTTGTATACCACCTTTGAGCCTCAAACTTTTTGATATATTTAGAATCATAGAATCAGAAATCATAGCGGAAACCTACCAAGGTGTATCGCTTATCAGAGTAAGGTGGGATCTTCTATAATATGCAATTATTTCCAAGTCACCCGAGGCCGGTTTCGGGTGGGAATACGTTGGTATTTGAATTTGGGATAACCTACCATGATCGCTCCAAAAGCGAGGTGATCATTGGGCAAGCCCAGAGCGTTGAACAAAGGCGGGTGGCCATTTACCGCTTTGTAAAAATATCCACCCCAACAGGCTCCCAAGCCTATGCTTGTCGCGAACAAATCAAGGAGGCTAAGAGCCAATGCACAATCCTCAGCACCGAAGCCCCAGTTTTTGTCGGCGTGGGCAACTATGATATGAGGCGCGCCTCGGCAAATGCGTTCGTAGCCCTCATCCCAAGAGGCCACAGCCCTGATAAACCCCCTTGCTTCGGCCTCTTCCGGATTATCTCCGATAACCGCGCGCATCCAGTCGATGACCATACCGGCCAATCGTCGAACCTCCGCAGGTTCCTGTACCACAATCCAATGCCAGGGCTGCTGGTTTTTGGCCGACGGGGCGGAACAGGCTATTTCCAAGAGCTTTTCCAAGATGGTTCGAGGAACTGTCTTTTCTTTGAAGGACCTTATAGAGCGGCGTCCACGCAAAAACTGTTCAGCCTGTTCCGGAGTCACAAATAATTCCTGCTTGATAGGCTTACAGTCTTCGGGGCTCAACCAATCGAGACTCAGGGCCCCCGTGGGGCAGACGGTTACGCAATGGCCGCATTTCAAGCAGACATCCTTAAAGTCCGAGGTTGGAGTCGGATAGTCCTCCTTAGAGTCCAACTGGATTACACGTGCAGGACATTCGGCCACGCAAATACCGTCCTGGTTACACTTTGTCTGATCAATGGTAATTAAACTCATCATTCTCTCCTAATCCTTACTTTTAATACGCTTTAGATAGATCATGCGGGAAAGATACCGCTAACCTTGACATAAGCCAAGCAGACCTTTTCCATTGGACACCCGATATATTGTGTCATTTGAAATCGGCTAATTTTAATCATGTTCTTGCCAAATACTTCAATCCAAGAGAACTCCAGTATACCTCTGGTAATCAAAACCCTTTTGATTGCATATATCTTGCCTTATGTTGCGAGTTGGTGTAACCGTCTAAAAACAATGGATTTCTAATCTTCAGTGAAGGATATCCTAAATCGGCAGAAAAAGCAATGGGTTATGATGTTTTTCGAGAAGATGGAAGTAGAGACTGACAACATAATACTTTCTCCTTAATCCTACCCCTGCCTGTCCGGCCCTGCTCAAACCCCCGCCTTAGAGGCTATCGAGCCAGGCTAATAAATCTTCCTTGTTTTCCCATTGAAGTAGTTCTTCTATCTTTGGATCGGTGGTTAAGACCGATTGCATATATCTGATAAATTGTTTCTGTATGTGCCGTTTTCGATTGAGATCCAGGTGCAGGTAGATGGTAGTGGATTGGATGTTGTCATGTCCCAGGTGATTTTTGATATGGGTGATGGGGTCTCCCCGATAGAGCATATCCACAGCCCTGGAATGACGAAAGCTGTGTACGGGGCTAATCGCCTTGAGACGTTTAGGAGGAAGGGCCATGGAGAGGTATTTTTTACAAATACGATAAATGCCATGGCGTGTTAACTTCTCACGGCGTTGATTGATAAAAAGGCGATACTGATACATCTGCTTTGGGGAGATACGATATCTTTTTATATAAAGCTGTAGGAGGTAAGTTGTTTTATTCTCAAGCTGTATGAGCCGGAATCGATCCCCCTTGCCTAAGATGGCCAAGGTTTTCTGCTGAGGGTTGAAGTAGTCGAGATTCAGGTTTGTGATTTCAGAAGCCCTGGCTCCTGAGTCATAGAGTAAATGGAGCAGGGTATAGTTCCGGAAGCCTTCATTTGTCTTAATATCGACGGCCTGAAAGACTTTGAGGATTTCCTCCTGGTAGAGAAAGCCGATCAGGGGTCTCTGGGCCCGCTTTTGTGGCATGTTGAGTATCCTATTGGCCAGCTCCTGTTGTTCGGGATACATAAAGCGAATCATTTTGGCAAAGGATTTAAGGGCCGCAAGCCGGTGATTACGGGTTTTGGCAATATTTTTGCGCTCCCGCTGGAGATCATTGAGGAATGCGATAATCAACTCTGATGAGATGTGCTCCACCCTGAGTGATTTAATTTTGATACGGTAATGTTTTGCAGCAAAGGGGAGAAAAAGCTTAAAGGTATCTCGATAGGCTTTGATGGTATTGTGGCTCACTCCCTTGATATGGGGGAGGTATTGCCCGAAGAACTGATGGATTAAGGGTGAAAGTTTCATTCCTTCCTCTTCTGCCAAAGGGCAAAATCAACCAGGTTTTTACGACTGAGGGCATCTGCGACCCTGAGATATACACTGGTATATTTGTATTCACTGTGACCCATATAGGCGGCCAGCACTGGGAGTGCGCGCTGGGGTGATTCTCCCCGCTCTTTAATCTTTATTAACGTATTGACTGCGAATGAATGGCGAAAAGAATGTGGCGTGGGCTGTAAGAAGTTCACATTGCCCATGAGCCTTCGTCCTTGATCGAGGCCGATCTTTATGAGGGTTTTACGGAAGACATATCTTACCTGTTCGCCTTTCAAAGGGCCCTGGTTTTTCCCTGCCAAAAGATAGGGGTTCTGATCATGAGGCATAAGAGATTTACGCACTGAGAGGTAGTTCTCGATTTCTGTCATGGCAGCCCTGGGAGCAGGGATCAGTCTCTGCTTTTTAAACTTGGTTTTTTCGATATACAGTGTCCCATCGTCGCTGCGGTAATGATTGTTCATCAACTTCAAGGGTTCTGAGATTCTCATGCCGCACCGGGCAAGGAGCAGCACGGCTAGGTAGAGGGCCAAATCTGTCAAAAAGTGTTTCTCGCTTCGACCGATCCTTTGAGAAAGAACCCTCAACACCTGATCGGTCTGTTCAGGGGAAAACACAAAGGGGATAATGCTGTTTTCCCTCAGAGGAGGGACATCCTGAAGTGGATTATCCTTCACATACTCCCGGCGCAAAAGGAAGTTGAAGAAGACCCTGAGGGATGAGAACACCCGGTTGACACTGCGAGGCTCCATCTCCAGGTTGGCCCTCATCTCAAGGAAGTAGAAGGGCGTAAGCGTATCCCACTGTGCATTTGTCTGACTGAGATATCGATCAAAGACGAGGAGATGAGCTCGAGACAATTTTGTACTGTACCCCAGGTTTTGGCGGTAACTGAGATACTCATCGAGTTGGTGGGCCATGAAACTTTCAAAGTTCTTCATCGAAAAGCACCTTCCGCATAAGTTCAGTGTTGATATGAAGATATCTATGGGTGGACTGGATGTTTTGATGCCCCATCATCTCTTTGACTTCATAGATGGACCGACCTATATGGAGTAGATTCTGGGCGTATGTATGTCTGAGCCAATATGCCGATGAGGAAAGCCCTGCAGCTTTCATGGCTTTTGAGATGTACCCAGTCACTGTGTTGGAACTTACGGGGTGGTAGGGGAAGTGGTGTGTCAAGAAGAACGCTCTGGATAGGCTTTTGGGTCTGTCTTTGCTCAGGTAAAGAGCGATGGCCTTGATGGTGTTCTCAGCAACAGGAAGAGTGCCGGGATTGCCCCCTTTTCTCTTTGTGAGGGCGAGTTCTCCTTTTTTAAAGGAGATATCATCTAAAGTGATCCGGCTGATCTCAACAGGTCTGAGACCCAACGAGTACGCCAGGTGCACCATGGCATAGGTTCTCTTCTGTGTTGGCGTAGAGAGCTCTAAACAATCAAAAAGCTTTTTCACCTGTTTTGGGCGTAAAAACTTGGGCAACTTTCTCTGGGCAAACTGTGGGGGTCCCAAAAGCAGGGGAGCCAGGTCCCTTTTGATGATCCTTCGTTCGTGATAAAGATACTTCAAAAACCCCCGTAGATGATAACGGTAGGTCTTGCGGGTATTTTGGGACAATTTAAAGGAAGCCATGAAGGCATCGAGATGCTCGATGTTTATCTTGGCAGGCGTCAGGTCATGGCGTTTAAGATATTGATGAAAGGAAACCAACACCCTTCTGACCTGCCGGAGGTATAGATGGGAAGGCTGCCGGCTTTGTGCAAGATAGACAAGGTAGTGTTCATAAATATCCGGTAAAGGGGATTGAGGCTTTTTTAGCTGAAGGGGCTGATCGATTTTGCCTTGGCTAAAAAGATATTCAGAAAGGGCCTTTATGGCACGGTAGGCTCCCTTATAACCACTATAGGTTTGAAAGGCTCCAAGGGTTTGAACGGTAAACATTTTCTCCCAGGCTATGCCCTTATGAATGACATAGATGAGAAAGTCGACCAGGATCTGGGTGTAGCGGATGCTGCTGGGACCCCCTCTATGCTCCTCCATGGACTTGACCCACCTCATATAATCCAGGATCGCTTCCATCAACATACGGTTATCCTTATCGATCACCTTCAGCCTCCCAAAGGGATTGTTGGATAAGGGTTGCAATCTGATAGCGGTGTTGTGGTCGGTCAGAGGCGAGGGCAGCCTTCGTTGGTGGTGTCGGTACGGGGCTTTCAGGCAGATCCAACACCTGAAACATGGTGCCGTCAAAAGCGATTAAATCTTTCCTAATCAAACTGTCTCTGGCCTCGATATATTCATCAAGTGTGATTTGGAGCAAAGAGCAAATGGCGTCATAAGAGTAAAAGGATAGACCATAGCGGTCAGAGGCCAGGACAAGAAACAAATACAAAAGGATCTCTTTCTGAGTGAGGGATGCCAAGAATCCATCGGCCAAGAATCTATGGGGAATAAAACTGAACCCTCCTTCAATGTGTCTGACCCGATTCGGCTGAAGGAGTTTCTTCTCTATCATGATCTGCCCACCTCCTGGCTTTTATGCCCATGGTACAGCAATACAAAAAAAGGTGGATCAATGTCCATCACCTCTTGAAAAGGAAGTGGGTAGTAGTTGGCTGACTTTGCTTGTATTTACAATGAGTTTCCTCCTTAACACCTCTTGAAAACGCCGAATCAGTAGTTGCCCGAAATACTCAATGATAACAATCTGTTGGGGGCTGATCACCTCTTGAACCACTTCAAGGGGTAGTGAGAGGTTCATAGGGCGTTTTTCGGGTAAAGCAGAACCACTTTCACGCTGGGTGGACTTGGAAGCTTTGATAGATTCCGATGCAGTGTCGAGCTTTTTCTGCAGGTAGTTGGCTCTAAAATACTCCGCGTTATTCTTGTTCCATGCTTTACACTTCCTTCGGTGCCATTCTCTTTGACACTCCTCGTCGCCGCAGGTCATTTGACGCTCTTTGACCTTGGCGTTGGGCATAAACCAACGCCGGCATATCCGGCAAGGCCGCTTCCTACATAACATTGCCCCTTTCATCGCCTTCTCTCCTGTAGGTTTTGGTGAAAAGACGACTCTAAAGCAATTTGCCCATACAGGATAGCTTCATACTGATGATATTTTAGAATGAAATCTTCGAAGGAAATCCGTGAATTAGACGGGAATAAAAGGAATCAAATGAAAAGGATAAATAATCCTTCTATTATGGAATTAGATGTAAAAATCAAGACTCACAACATAACCTAACTGACAACACAACTTGCCAGTATCCCAAACCAGACAATATTTCAGATATCAGACTCCTAACAGAACACCAGCGTTCTGTTAGGAGCAGAGCTTGAAGTATTTGAGGTGATTCTCCCGACTGCGAAGACTACCTCATTCATGCATTGTCAAATGCATGACTTTCGGCCATTGGCAATTTATGTTGATTTAATTTAAGACAATGATGTTTTCAAGCAAAATGTTATCCATTTCTTTTGATAACTCATTGATATTGTTGATTCAGTATCTAAATTATTGAGATTTTTCCTACCCTGTCCGAAATAAAGTCAATTATTTTTTGGGATAGCCGAAAGTCATGAAATGCATTCTTATTATTTATTTGGATAAGGCGCCTAACATCTCCTCTACTTGACTGACCGACATAACAGGATGTGTCTCGAAGTGGACAATAGGGGAGTACTGTTGCACCATGACAGAAATTTCTGTCTCGGTTCCCTCAACAACACAGTACCCTCTGCCTTCACCAACAAATGCTCCCCAATCCTTTGATATGCCTTTCTCCATGTCTTTTTTGACCATACCTATCAGACCAGCCCATCCGGCTCCTCGTTCCTTGGGGTCTACGGGAACTCTGGCTGGATCTAATTGCCACATTAATAGATATCTTCCCATTGCTTTTCCTCCTTACTAATAGCGTGGTGGGTGTTCTCATTTTGTAGTAGCAGGCAAGTACATGAACACGGCTTGTTTATGCTCCTAACAGGACTACTACCTGCGCCCCGTTAGGAGCAAGGTTGGCACATTTTGAGGGGTTTCTCCATTGAATCTTTACCTTATTATTAGGTTAAAGTTTAAGGGAAACCAGAATCATTTTCAGCGGGAAAAGGAAATAGAAGTTGAGTAATAACTCGGCGGACAAGAAAAATACGGTGGAAATAGTTAACAGTGAGAGACCAATACAGTTGTTAGATTGAAT
>JAKLQB010000812.1 GCA_022013615.1 Desulfobacterales bacterium
ACCCTCCACGGCGAGTACCCGTATGGTGAGGAAAAGGTCTCCAGGCAACCTGTCGGCGTCACAACAATTACTTCCGGACCGGTCGCCTTCAGGATATGCCGGACTGCCAATGCCAAACCACAGCCATGGCATGCCCTGTGACCCGAAACAAAAAGCGCTTCCTTATTTGCACCTCGCTTACTGTTCATAGCCCTATTTCTCCGTATAGTTCAGCTATTTTTTTTGACAGGATAACCCTGCGTTCCGCGGGGCAGGCATGGATTGACATGTTTTTTTTGTTCTTGTTAATCCTGTCAAGGATATGACCCAGGGGAACTACTATATCCCTCATTAAGGCAGAATCTCCGGATTAAGGTCCACCCAGTAGGATTCCGACAAGGGAATGCCTTTATTCAGCATCTCCTCTGCCTTTTCCACAATCCTGCGAACCGTCTTCACATTTATCTCCCGACCTCCCAGGCCAGCGATAAAGTCAAACACCAGGGGGGCATCCCTCATTCCACAAAGCTTAGACTTCAAATCCATGCCTAAGGCCCCCTCACTTCCCATTGAAAAATTAGCATCCATCACCGCAACTACCTTCGCGGCTTTGATTGCCTCCCAGATATCTTCGTGTGGAAAGGGACGATAACAGCGGATCTTTACCAAGCCAACCTTTTTTCCTATAGAGCGCAGCTCATCCACGGCCTCTTTGATTGTGCCGACCACAGAACCCATGGCCACCAAAATCACGTCCGCGTCTTCTGTGCAGTATGCCTCAATCAAGCCGCCATGATCTCGGCCGGTTATTTGGGCAAGCTCCGCGAAAATCTCCGGGATTCTTTTCTTCCCATACTGCATAGCCTGCTGCACGGAATATTTGAATTCCATGAGCACATTTTCTTCCGAGTATGATCCCCAGGCCTTAGGGTTATTCACATCAAGGAAATTGGCAGGCCTGAACGGTGGGAGAAATGAATCAATCTTTTTTTGCTCAATGAAGTTTACGCGCTCATAGGAGTGAGTGAGAATCCAGCCGTCCATGCAAACCATAACCGGAAGAAGGATTTGGGGGTCTTCTGCGATCTTAAATGCAGCTATGTGGGTATCGTATACCTCCTGGCTGCTTTCCACATAAAATTGAATAACCCCTGAATCACGCAGAGATATTGTGTCCTGGTGGTCAATCTGAATGGTTATTGGGGCCGAAAGAGCACGATTGACGCCAGTAATCACAAAGGGGAGGCGCATGCCGGCACTGCAATACAGCACCTCCGTCATCAACAACAAACCCTGGGACGACGATGCAGTGTAGGAACGGCTTCCGGCAGCAGAGGAACCGCTTATGACGCTGGCTGCGGAAAATTCTGATTCCACTCGCACATATTCAGTATCCATCTCACCATTGGCTATCATCCTTGCAAGCCACTCCACAATGTGAGTCTGGGGGCTGATCGGGTAGGCCGAAATGACTTGAGGACGGCAACCCTTGACTGCCAGGGCTACTGCTTCTGAGCCCTCCACTACTTTGACGTTGCTCATTGTTTGTTCTAACATAATAAATAGGGTCCTCTGTGCCCGAATTTTACTTCTCTTCGGGTAACATTTTAATGGCGTCAACCGGGCATTCATGGGCGCACAGCCCACATCCCTTGCAATATTCGTAGTCTATATAATATATCTCATCTTCCGCATAAACTGCATTATCAGGACAGACTTCCTCACAGATACCGCATGCCTTGCACAAATCTAAATCAATCAGGGGCCTCTGGTCCCGCCAACTTCCGGTCTTGTAATCCAGAGAGGTCCCCCCTTTGACTACCCCACCTATAGTTATTTTCACGACGAATTCCTCTTGAGTTGGTCATAGCTTTCTTGTACCACCTGTGCGTTTTTTTCCCCAAGCCTGCCGGGAAATTTGCTCCTTACTGCATTCAGCGCGGATTGAAGTGTAATTTCATTGGTTATTGCAGCAAACGCCCCGAGGAGCGCTGTGTTGATAATTGGCCGACCCAGTATCCGTCGCGCCAGGTTATCGGCGGAAATAGTGTGTGCCTCAAAGGGTTTTCCACTCAGACCAAGGTCTTCTATGCTCCTGTCCGTATTCAACAAAACAAGGCCGCCGTCCTTGAGCCCTTCTGTAACGTCCAGTTCCCCCATGATGGTGGCATCCTGGACAATCACGTAGTCAGGCTCAGCTACCCTGCTGCGCAGACGAATGGTTTGGCCACTCAAACGGCAAAACGCCATAATGGGCTTGCCTCTCCGCTCACCACCACCTCCAAGAAAAGGGAAGGCTTGCCCATATTTGCCGTCTTCCAAGGCCGCAATGGCCATGAACTGGGCAAGAACTAAAGAGCCCTGTCCGCCCCTTCCATGTATTCGTGTTTCTTTCATTTAGCCCCCGATTGATAAAAGATAGTTCCTTAAAAAACCTTAACTGATCACGAAGTAGCAGGATCTTGAAATCTTTTCTTTGATTTCTTCCGGGACGTAGGCCCTACGGCGGGCCGGAGGTCGAGGCTCCCGGCAGTGGCGCCTCATCAGATTGAATGTTTTTCGGATAAATGATTAAACGATCCCCCGGGTGGATAGGGCGGCTGAGATCAATGCTATTCCAGATAATGAGGGATGCAATAGGGACATCGAATTTGTG
>JAKLQB010000813.1 GCA_022013615.1 Desulfobacterales bacterium
CACTTTCCATATTTTCAATGTGACCTCTTCGAAACAAAAGCTTACCTCTGCTACAATTTTGCTGCAATCCAAAGAAAATGAAAAAGGGGTCACAAGCTGCAACTCCTTGATTTCTTTGGCGGTCCCAACGGGATTCGACCCCGTGTTTTAGCCTTGAGAGTGTGGTTAGTGGGACTTAACAAGGCTTGAAAATACCAGTAAATTTAACATTATCAAGGGCTTCATACTGTCAAGAGTTGTTTATGTTTTTACAACAATAGCTTTTTATAGTTATGGTTTTATCACGATTTTATCACGGGGCTTTTTTATGCCCTGATTTTCTCCTTTTAAAGAGTTACTATAATTATAGTGCCCGCACGAAAGTTCACATATAAAAACTTCACAAACCCTTGGCTGAAAAGCCCGAGTTTTTAAACTTGGGGTTGACATTACTGTCGTCATATGCAATCATATATGACGAATATGGCGACGAAACAGGAAAGCCTTGATAACCTTTATATAGACCGGGTGCTGAATCTGCCGGCGCTTCTGGAGAAGAAATCCCTTTTTCTCCTCGGGCCACGCCAGACAGGGAAAACCTCGCTTATTCGCCATACCCTGAAGGATGCGAAGGTTTATGACCTTTTGGACACATCGGTATTCCTGGCGATGAGCCAGAATCCCGGCCGTCTTGCTCAGGAATTGACTCCCAAGAACCGTTTTGTGGTTATTGATGAAATACAGCGTCTGCCCATTCTGCTCAATGAAGTGCACAGGCTGATTGAAGATCGCAGGATTCGCTTCCTGCTTACCGGATCGAGCGCCCGGAAGCTCCGGCGCGGCGGCGTGAACCTGCTTGGCGGCAGGGCCCGCACGAAGTATCTGCATCCCCTCACTTACAGAGAGCTCGGGCAGCAGTTCGACTTATTTCGTGCACTTAAATGTGGATTGATTCCTTCGATTTATTTCTCTGACAATCCCCGCGCCGACCTTCAGGCCTATACAGGTTCCTATCTGCAGCAGGAGATCATAGCTGAGGGGGCTACCAGGAATGTGCCAGCCTTCAGCCGCTTCCTCAAGGTTGCAGCCCTCTGTAACGGCACAATCGTCAACTTCACGAATGTCGCAAACGATGCTCAGGTTCCCCGCACTACTGTCTATGAGTATTTCGAGATACTCAAGGATACCCTTGTGATTCATGAACTTCCGGCATGGCGCAGTTCAGTGAAACGAAAGCCGTTGGTCTCCTCGAAGTACTATTTTTTTGATGTCGGAGTGGCGGCAACGCTGCAGGGGAGAGCATTTATGCCGGGCACCCCTGAATTCGGCGAAGCCTTTGAGACCTATTTTCTGCATGAACTAAGAAGCTACAGCGATTATGTCTCAGCCGAGCCACTCAGTTATTGGCGGTCCACATCGGGGTTTGAGGTCGATTTTATACTCGGTGATCATACCGCCATCGAGGTGAAGGCCAAAGAGAATGTATCTTCTCAAGACCTTAAATCCCTGCGTGCGCTGGCAGAGGAGAAGAAGCTGAAACGCTATCTCTGTATCAGTCTGGAAGCCCGTGCGAGAACCGTGGAAGGCATCACTATTCTGCCATACCGGAAGTTTCTCGATGACTTATGGAGCGGGGCCTACAGCAGTGCAGCAGGACGTAAGCGATAAGGTGCAGAAGTATTATGATAATATTAAAAAATAGGAGTAGATATATGTTTAAGAAAATATTTATATTAATTTTTGTTTCAGTTTTCTTTGGCAGAGGTCCTGATTCACAGTGGGAGCACATCGGTGGCTGATAAGATAATCATATCACGAAATGAGATAGTGATAAGATTATGCAGAAAAATTAAAATGAAAATGGAGAGGTATAAGGACATCTTAAAAGCCATTTACGATCCTGCAGCGGACGACTTTTATCATCTTGTTGCTAAATGCAGGAGGAAACAAAGCTCTCAAATGATTTATAACACTTCCTGCGAGCATTCCAAAATTCTCTTTGCCAGTCTTATTCAGGAAGCTGGAAAACGCAAGGAGGATATTCGAATCGTGTCTGGTAGCCTTAATGATGATTTTTACGGTTCATTGGTTAGCCCTGTTAAAGATTGCATAGAAGGAGGAAGGCAATGTTAAATCTAATATTTATAATAGCGATATTTATAGTTATGGTAGCTCCATTTATTATAGAATGGAGAAGGATCTATAAATTTACAAGCCAATGGGAATGCAACAATGTGGAAAAGGCCAAAGAAGTGATCCTTGAAGATATAGCCCGCGCTAAAAAACGAATCCTGATATACGGAGGCAAAAACGATATTTATAGCATCCCACCTGTTAAAGAGGCGTTAGAAAGCGCATCGGAAAAGGGAGTAGCCGTCGAAATGATTTTAGAAGATGAGCCGTCCGTCTCAACAAAAATTGATGTTATTCCATGTGCAAACAAAGTATTTTTGGCTTTTGCGAACAAGGAGCTTTTTAAGCACCATTTCAGGGTAGTGGACTATGACTATGTTTATATTGAGAAACCCCACCCTAAAGGGTCTGAAGATTGGTGTTTTAAAAGATTACCCAACACAAGATTCTTGCCCGGAGATTTTTCAAAGATCTTCTACGCTATAAAAGGGCAGACCGCAGTCGCTTAGATGGACCTGCCTTTCGTTTTGAGTTGGATCAAGAAACACGAAAAGCCGTAGCAAATTTCGGGGATAAAAAGGGCGGTGAGACTCTTGCAGATATTTTTGATAAGATAATCTTAAAATCTGAGATGGTTTTTAGCGCATAATGAATAACCAGTATAATAAAACTGACTGGGTAGCTGCAATAGGCGCATGGCTGACGATGTCCTTTTTATTTATGGCCTTTCTCTTCATTCATATCATTATGGGCGTAATAATAGGCGCCTTTACAGGCTGGTTGCTCTCATTCACCTTTCTGGGTACATGGATTATAGATCGGCTGAATACATTCGGTATTAAATCCACTCCAGACATGTTACACAAAATAGGCGCTGCTGGCGGTTTTCTCGCGGGCTTTTTTAAATTCTCCATATCGCGTTCACATGGAGAAGGAAAATAAAATTTAGGATATCACAATTTGTGACATCCCAAAGGGTCAGGTTGCGTTTCAGATGTTCGATATCATATTTGATAACACCCGAAAACCAATAAACGTAGGGGTCATAATACGATTGGCATGTGCTACCGACCGGGAGCAAGCTATACTTTACAGGTAATAGCGTAGACTATAAAAACAGGAAGGCGCGGCTTGCTGCTGTAGGCTACGAGAACATTATTAACCTGACTTACGAAAGAGACTTTAAAAAACTAATTGAAATGTTAAAGGCAGAAGGCAAGTTAATCGTAGGGACATCTCCCGGAAGCAAAAAACTGTATACAGAGGTAGATTATAAACAGCCGACAGTTTTTGTGTTTGGGACTGAGGCATGCGGTCTATCTAAAGAAAAAAGACAGTTAATGGATGAAGTGGTTTATATTCCCATGGCAGCGGATGTTGAAGCGCTAAATGTAGTAAATGCGGCAGCCATAGTCCTATATGAGGGGTTACGGCAAAGAGGGTTTAGATTATAATAAGGGAGGGGTATATGTTAGATGGTTCTCATTATTTTGAATGTCAGTGCGGGGGGGGGCTGAGCATACTTTACGGTTTGTTCTCAATAAAGAGGACGATGAACTTTATACCAGTATATTTCTCAATGATTGGCAACGGTGGTATAAGCGTCTATGGGTAGCTGTAAAATATGTATTCGGATATAAATGCAAATATGGGCATTGGGACTGCTGGATATTGCGGCGCGAAGATGCTGAACGCTTACACTCTATGTTGTACGAATTTATAAATAGAGAAAGAAAATAAAATTTTGGATATCAAAAATTGTGATATCAGTCGATTTTGGGCAGCAAGAATATTTGCTCTTGCTGCAGATGTTCTGGAGAGTAAGGAGAACGCCAGAAAATGGATGCACTCGCCTCAGTTATCACTGGGGGAAAGGTGCCATCAGATCTTCTTTCTACTGAGGCCGGCACTGAGAAGGTAGAAAATCTGCTCATCAGAATTGAGTATGGCGTCATATCATGAGGATATGGCAGGAATTTAATATGAAAAAATCCGTAAATTTATTAAGTGACGTGAACCCTGCTTCGCTTGGAAAAGATATGGATGCTATTTCAGAGAGCCGGCAAACAAGAAGTGCTGAGGCGGACTTTGACAGCTACCTTGATTTTCTGGAAGAGACCTCCTCTATTTTGGGATTCACAAGGAAAAAACGAGATAATGCTTTTGAAATGAGAGGAGATACCCCTTTGCTTTAGGGGAGGAACAACATTGTGGAGAAAGGGGAAAAAGAATATTCCTTAGAAGAGCTTGTTAAGGCAATTACTCCGCAGAATAGACACAGCGAGGTTGACTTCGGGCGACCTGTTGGAAAAGAGCTTATCTAAGGGAAAAATGAGTTATGCTGTCTTACCCCGCAACACACTGCTGAATCCTATTTAGGCTTTTTCTAATCCTCTCATGTGCCGTCTGTATGTCAAAGTTGGACTGAAGGTTCATCCAGAATTGCGGAGACTGCCTAAAATATTTACCAAGCCTAAGTGCAATATCTCCGGTTATAGGCCGAGAACCTTTAATAATATAACTGATCCTCATGGGCGATATGGCAATGTCATGTGCAAGCCTTGCTTGAGAGATGCCCAATTCCTCTATAATCTCTCTAAGTATTACACCGGGATGCACCGGCTGAAAGTCTCGTCTCATAATATACCCCCTTTTTTTACTGATAGTCTGTAAGGAGTAATATAAAACTTTGGCAAAACTGATACCGGGGATATAACCATTAAGGGATCTGCTTAGTGAGAGCCCTTTCCTTTTCTTTATCGTTATTTTCTTCTTCTTGATTTTCTTTCGGCTCGCTTTTGACAGCTCTATCTATCGTAGCAGCGCCAGTGCAGAATAGATTAATGATTGCTCCGAGCCCAGACGTCATTCCTGCAAGGTTTGTATTTCTTTCGCACTTTTCCCAGCCGCTTTCGCCTGTATGCTGAGTTGTAGCGCAGGCATGGCAGAACAGCATTAATGCAATTATTATCAGTTTTCTCACACCCGAAACATATCACTTTTTCTTAAAAAGTTCAACTTTTAAAAATCCACAAAAAATCTCCCTGAAAATGCATTCTTATATAAAGGGCTGCATAGGCAGCCCTTAAAAAATAGGAGGACGGAATGAAGAGGATTGTGTTTAAACCCTCTCCTTGACTTCCCTTGCTGTTTTCGCTATGTTTAATATTAAAAAATGGAGGTGACGCTATGGGAAAGATGACAGAGGCTAATTCGGCGGCAGTAAAACCGGTTATTAGCCGACTTGCTTTGCAGTCCATTTGTATTTTTCTTTGCCTTCTTTTTATTGGGTTTGCGCTGGTACTCGTCATTGCAAAGTTGATACCGCAAGGCTGGCTGAAACCAGAAATCATACTTGCCCTCGGATATATCGGTGCGGCATTTGCTATCCCCGTGATGGCGATTGAATATTGGAAGTATCGTAAGGAGTAACTTTCTTATGAAATTTAGAACTGGAAAAGGCGGAAGAAAAGAGCCGATTCTTTTAAAATGAACAGGGATTCCATTTTGCTTTAATAGGAGAAATAATATGACAGATAGAGAAGTAATTATGGATTTATCGAAGATGCTAATGGCTGGTAAAATTGATCCATTTAAACCTGATATTAAGAAACTACCAGACTACATCATGAATAAATTATGCGAATCCCAAGATAATGAGCCATCTCAAGATCTCGTGGAGGCGGTTGTTCTTTTACTTGGGGCCCGGGAATGCATCATAAACGAAACAAATTCAATTAAACTATCAGAAAAAGAAGTGGCAGAAGCTGTGTCAGCCTTTAGAATAGCTTGTGGGCTTGAGCGGCTAAGAAGAGTCGGTCAATTGAAAGATGTTGTTTTTGTTGATCCACTGGATAGAAATGCTAGGGTTAAGGTTGAAGTGCCAGACCGAGTAAAGCAAGCATTTAACTCAACCAACTGAATATGTCCCATGGAACAGCAAATAGGATTCGTTGCAGGATTTTGAAAGGGGAGATTTGAAGTTAAAAAGTGAAACAGAAAATATGAAAAAATTTAATATTGATATTTTTGATGTGCTGCGAGAGGGCACAAGCCGTTTTGGAGTCACTTAGGAGTAATGAGAAATGTTAAATTGGATGCCCTTATTAGTGGCTATAGCTGTAATTGGTTCGTGTACTCAGCTTCTAATCAGCTATAAACGAAGTAAATCTAAAATAACTAAAGGCAGAAATAATCCACAAAAAGCACGAGAACTTATTATTAACCATTTCAGTAAAGCTGGAAAAAGCGTAAGAATCTTTAGTAGTAGCGGATTTGCAAAGGTCTATAATGATAGTGATGTGATTGAAGCGTTCAAAGAGGCTCACAACCGGAGCGTGAAAATAGATATTCTTGTGGAAAAGGACACCCTTGACAACTCAGGGGGTGAAAATGCTTTGGAAGACTTACACAAAAATAAAATTATAGAGCTTTTTAAAGGGGTCGGACCAGAGGCTCTTTTAAATCATTTTCGGATTATCGATAAAAAATTACTTTACATCGAAGAGCAGGATCATTTATGTAAGGAATCTTCAGATGAAGAAGAAAAGCCATATATTATTTATGAACAAGTTCAAAGTGAGATATTGCCATACATAAGAAAATTTGATGAGGTGTTATGTCCGTTAAAGAGGTAATTAAAAAACTCAATAAACTGGAAAAAGATGATGAAAGATGGAAGGTCGGGGATATTAATATTTTCGATCTGCTGCGAGAGGGCACAAGCTGTTTTGTTGATGATCCGGAACATAGGAATTGAACCAATGGTGAAGATTCTGCTATATTGTAAATAAGTTTTGAGGGAAAATCTCGGCGATTGGTTATCGGGTTATAAGGATAAAAAGCTAACAGGTTATAAGGAGGATATAATGGATTATATTATTGTAATAAGCGGGTCTGCTGTTGCCTTTATTTTTTCTCTGTTAAGAGATCTACAAAAACAGTCAAAAAAAAGCAATTATATAGCTGCTTATGCAGCGCCAGATTTTTCAGAGAATAAAGGCAAAGCAATAATAAGACAATGGTGAAGATTCTGCTATATTGTAGATAAGTTTTGAGGTTGCCCGTGCAAATATATGAATTGAAATATTCAAAAAGAGAAACTTTTACTATGGGGATGATATAAATGGATAAGGAGAAAGAAATATCATTTAAGGAGTCTAACTATGAGAAGAGCTTTGTTGAATTATTTAAAGAATCTGAAGAAGTGACAGCGCATGTTAAACATATTGTAAGAGTTAGCTTATCAGGGGGCTTTCCTTCACCCCAGCCGTCAAGAAGAGGCATTTTAGAAGTGCTTTTAGGATAAATAAAGTTGTGTTTCTTTATTTATGCACCGTATGGTTAAGGCGCGAGGAGACGACCAATGACTATAAAACAACTTCCATGGAAAAGCGACGAGGCTATGCCGAGTCGCCTTGATTGTTTAATTCAGCGTGTTCGTATGTTTTTTTGTATCCATAATCTGAAACACTATTGGTCATTGAGACATCCATACTCAATGTACGTTTCCGGATTTATATATGGGCGGAAAGGATATGAGTGTTTGATTTGCGGGAAGAGGAAGGATGTCAAATGGTCTTGACGCATAACTTAGCTTACTAAGCTTAGTTATGTTAACCAAGCTTCTGTGCTATAGCATCTATAATCCAATCGTGCAGTGATACCTCGTCTTGCTGAGCTTTTATTTTTGCTGCCTTCCAGAGCGATTTTTTTATCCTGAGTAAAAACGTTTTTTGCTCAGTCTCATCCGCCAGATTTTTATCCGCCGCGGCGCCTGAGATAAATTTTTCAATGTCTTTTCCCTTTTTAACTTTTACTGTCATAACCATTTTTCTTTTACCTCCTTCCATAGATTTTTTATTTCTGCAGCTGCCTTGCCGGCCGGCTCATATTCGGATATCCCTTTCCCCTCGGTTATGGCGCGCTTAAAAGCGATCCGCTGGCATATCTCTGTATCCAACACAGGCAGTTTAAACTCCTGCAGCGCATCCAGCGCATCCTTTGCAATCGTGGTATTACGGTTCACCTGGTTAAGCAGCAGGACCGCTTTAATGGGCATAAAGCTGCGCGCCTCTTCCAGTATCTCTATTGTTTTAGCCGTTGCCCAAATATCATATTGAGATGGCAATACAGGTATAAGAAGGAGAGGGCGAGCGCTTAATATAGCGCTGCGCAGTGTTGCGCTGTCACGCCCGCCGGCATCGATAAAAACGTAGTCAAAATCGGTAAATGAGCCGATGTCTTTGTGGATGGTATTTTTTGCGATGCTGACGGCCTGAAACTGTAGAAGTGTTTCATTTTCGGCCCTGGCGGAACGAAAGTTAAGAGAGCTCTGCTGCTCATCTGCATCTATTAGCAGCGCTTTTTTCTTTTCCCGGGAGGCCTCGACTGCCAAATTACATGCAATGGTGGACTTCCCGGGCCCGCCTTTGCTATTCGCTATTACGATTACCTTCGGGTGTTTACTCATATTACTAACTATACTAATCTTACTAAGCTTTGTCAAGGGATATCACAAAATGTGATATCCAGGAAGGGGAGGGTTGAGTTAATTGATCCTGGCGGATTGATTTTCAGGTTCCGATGAGTTCCTCGTAACATCCGACACACACCGTGTAGCGAATTGATCCCTTCCCTCAGGCGTCCGAGTATCTATCCCAGCCTTTGACGCCATTCATCTTTCGGCGTTAAAACTTTTAAAAATCAGAGATAATAATATTGACCTGGCTTTTTCCTCGTTTGATAAGGAATTGAACCGGGCCGCTACTTCGGAGGGGTTTATGGTCTTGGCACCTTTAAGAAGTTGATTTGTCATGTGAGGGATGCTCGGAATGAAAAACTCTCACCATTGGTGAGAGAAATAGGCTGGACCCACAATGTCATAATACTAATTAACTGCAAGGGCGACCTTGAACGAGAGTTTTATATCGGCAATATGATTCGTAGTATGAGGGATAAAATTCCGCAGTATGGCGGATGGATTTGCGGTTATGATTACTAACCATTACTAACTGTTACTAACGGTCATTATTCAGCTCCGAATAAGTCGCTTCTCAGCCGCCTCCCGGTAAAAAGTAGTA
>JAKLQB010000814.1 GCA_022013615.1 Desulfobacterales bacterium
AGGCGGGATATTTCGAGCTTCGGATTTCCAGAAAATTAAATAAACAAATAAACTCTATTCTTTCAACGTGTTATCTCTTTAAATGACTTAGTCCTGGGGGTGTCAACTGTTTCGAATGCAAAATGTTTACAGTCGTTCTCTAACATCAACCTATATGAATGATAGTGACATCATTACGATTCTTTGTCGGAAACGCCCGCTTCATCAAATGTAAGCATATCTTGAAAGATCCTTACAGATCCTTCCATGATCCCCATGGCAAGTGCGGCACCTGTCCCTTCACCGAGACGCATCCCCAGGTCCAGAATGGGGTGGAGTCCCAGATAGCTCAGCATGAGCTTGTGCCCCGGTTCCTCTGAGCAATGTCCTGCAAAAAGATAATCCACCACATCCGGGCAAATGGCATGTGCCACCAAGGCTCCGGCAGTTGAAATAAGGCCATCGATCACCACCGGACGACTATGGTAGGCTCCGGCCAGAACACACCCTGCGATTCCACCGATCTCAAATCCCCCTATTTTTGACAAAACATCCACACCATCTTCTGGGTTCGGCTGGTTCAGATGAATCCCCTGACGAATAGCTTCTTGTTTCCTCAAAAGCCCTTCGTCATCCACGCCCGTGCCCCGGCCCACCATCTCCTCAAGGCCTCTGCCTGTGAGCACGGTTCCAATGGCCGCTGAAGGGGTCGTGTTGCCGATGCCCATATCCCCCGTGCCCAAGATCTCTACGCCTTTCTGGAAAAGGTCAGTGGCAAGTTGAAAACCCGTCAAAATGGCCTTTTCAGCTTCCTGGCGCGTCATGGCCGGACCTTTGGTAAAATCCGATGTTCCCTTAGCCACCTTGCGGATCAAGAGCCGGTCACCCCCGTCCATAGAAGTATTACCCAGTTCAGGAATAATCCCCATGTCCACCACCCAGACTTCTGCATCCACATGACGGGCAAGTACGTTAATCCCTGCACCGCCTCTCAGAAAGGTGCGGACCATCTCGCCCGTAATCACCTGGGGATAAGCGCTCACCCCTTGTTCAACCACCCCGTGGTCTCCGGCCATCACTAAAATCGCCCTCCGATCCATCGAGGGCTCAAGTGTCTTATAGATGCCGCACAGACGCTCAGAGATTTCATGAAGCCTTCCCAGAGCCCTGGTGGGCATCACCAGTTGAGCCGTTCGCTCCCGGGCCTTTTGGATCCATTCTCCGTCCAGCCGTCCAATCCCTTGTGATATCTCCTTCAACCCAATATCTTTGGTGACCATTTCGTTCTACCTCCATTTAATTTTACTAAATCTCCCCCATAAGTGATTCAAGAAGTTATCTGCCCGCTTTCATCATAAGAACCCGCAAGCTCGCCATCCCCAAAACATATCTCGGTACCTGGGGTTAAAAGCCCCACTTCCAAAAAAAACCTCAAGCGTTAGTCGCTTGAGGTTTTACCTTCTCCACAAACATGAACCAGGATGGCAGGTCTTCTGACTCTCGGATCGCTCTACTACCCGCGCCTTCCCATCCGGCACTCAAACATCTGAGTGCCAGGCAGTGGCATATTGCGGGGTTCGTCCCCAATCACAGCGGCGGGTCCGTACCGGATTTTAACCGGTTTCCCTATTATGCCCGCAAGGGGCACCATCAAGTTGCAGTATATATTTATTTTGATTCCTAATATGACTTGAACATGCGGCATTGTCAAGCTTTTTATTCCTCGGCCGGAGACAGAGATGGTTTGAGAAAGAAAATGCTATTTGTATATGAAAGCATTGCACGTTTTTATTGTACTGATGAATTGCACCAGGAGTTTCACAGTGTTATTGGATACGGTTGAAATCTTTTTGCCTGAGCGCCTTCCTCACGAGGTTCACACGGGGGCTTCCTGTGGCAGGGTTTCTATCCACTAACACAGGGCAATCATAGACCGTCTCAATATTCGAGGTAGTAACGACTTTCTCCGGAGTTCCGATGCTGAAGAGATGACCGTCTTTTAATATGACCAATTGATGGCAATACTGGGCGGCCAGGTCAATATCGTGGGAGACCACAACAACGGTTAAACCCTTCTCCGATGTGAGAGAGGAGATCAGTTCGTATATCTCTCTTTTAAACTTGATATCCAGGAAGGAGGTGGGCTCATCTAATAATATGAGTTCTGGTTCCTGTGCGAGTGCCCTGGCAATGAGTACCCTTTGCTTCTCCCCTCCTGAAAGTTCGTGGATGGAGCGCTCTGCCAGGTTCACAGCGTGCATGGCCTCCAAGGCAAGCAAGGCGACTTCTATATCCCTTTTTCCCTCGAACTGCAATCTCGTTAGATGAGGGAATCTCCCCATAAGGACCACTTCTAATACGGAAAAAGCGAATCTGAAAGAGGTTTCCTGGGCTACCAGGGCAATTTTTCTGGCCAGAGCACTTCTCTTTAAACCGGAAAGAGCTCGGTTTTTAAGCTGGACTTCTCCCTCCTGGGGCACAAGGACACCGTCCATGATCTTGAGAAGTGTGCTTTTCCCGGAACCGTTCGGACCTAAGATACCCACCAGTTCCCCTGCAGGGATATCCAGATGGATTCCCTTTAGCGCCCAGAGCGATCCATAGGTAAATCCCACATTTTTCAGGGTCATGATCTGTCCCATTGACTTCCCTTTTTTCTGAGCAAAGTGATAAAAAATGGGGCACCCACAAATGCAGTAATCACTCCCACTGGCAATTCACTTGGTGATATCACCCATCGGGCCATGGTATCGGAGACGACTAAAAAGATGGCCCCTCCAAAGCAGGATACAGGGATCAGGAGGCGATGGTCAGAACCAAAGGCCATCCTCCCTAAATGGGGAACGATGAGGCCGACAAAACCAATGAGCCCTGAAAAGGAGACAACAAGGCCAATGACTAAAGAGACTAACAGAAAGCAGATCCTTTTGGCTTTTTCCACTTCCACACCCAACTGAAACGCGGACTCTTCCCCCGAGGTGATGAGATTGAGATCTCTTGCAAAGCCATACAGAACAAAAGCAGCGATCAAAACCACAGGAGCGATGATGGCCGACTGGGTAAAGTGACTCTGGGAAAGATCTCCATAGAGCCAAAAAAGCATGGTATGAAGCCTGCTGTCAGCGGAGATAGAGATAAAGAACATGATAATAGCCGTGAAAAAAGCGTTTATGATCACTCCTGTGAGAAGGATTGTGGATGATTCCATGCCCATCTTTCTGGTCCCTATGAGCATTACCAGATTGATGGTCAACAGTGCCCCTCCGAATGACATCACCGGGATACCAAGGTGAAAGCTAAAACCTAATATAATCCCTATAATGGCGCCAAAGGCGGAGCCGCTGGAAACGCCTAAGATAAAGGGGTCTGCAAGGGGATTTCGCAGCAGGGCCTGGAACACGACTCCCCCAAGAGAAAGAGCAAAACCCACCAGTCCTGCAAGAATGACCCTGGGGAGTCTGATTTTTAAAATGATCAGGCTTGTCGTATCATCAGGATGGGTTCCCGAGAGAAGTCTCCATACTTGGTTTAAAGAGATATCCGCCGTGCCCAATAACAGGGAAAAAGCCATGACCAACAAAAGCGTAAAACACATGATAAGCGATATGGTCAGCACCTTTTTTCGGCTTAAAAGCGTTTTTATGTGGGTCTTGACTACCATGCGATTTCCGGGTGTATAAGCCTTGCCATTTTTTCAAGACCATCCACAATGCGGGGAGATGGCCTGTCAATGATATCTGAATCTATAAGGTGGACCCTCCCGTCTCGTACGGCAGGTACGGAGTCCCATTTTAGCCATACCTTCCGAGCCTCTTCAAATTTTCCTGCTCTCTCCATTGAGGATATAATGATAACTTCAGGCCTTCGCCGTATCACCTCTTCAAGGCTGATTCTGGGATAGGTGATTGGTTCATCCCGAAAAAGGTTTCTTCCTCCACACAACCTGATAATATCGTTATGAAAAGTATTGCGGTTAACCGTCATGATCGGTTTGAGGTTTATCTGCAGAAAGACCTTTGGTTTTTTTAGTGATCTGGTCTTTTTTTCGATGTAGCTTACGCGTTTTCTGAGTTTCGAGCAGAGATCTCTTGCATTTTCAGAAACGCCACAGACCCTTCCTAAAGTCTCGATGGTCTCAATGGCCTGTTTCACATTCCTGGGGTTTACAATGAACACCTTCACACCGGCCTGATCCAGGAGACTTACCAGAGACTGGCTATTTCCATCCACTGTCCCGATGACAAGTGCAGGGGAAAGGCTTATGATCTTTTCCACGTTCAGGTCTACATAGCTACCTACTCTGGGCTTATGTAGGGCTTCCTCCGGGTAAGTGCTATATTTTGTGACTCCTACCACTCGATCTCCAAGGCCTAAAAAATAGAGTATCTCAGTAAGGCTTGGGGCAAGGGAGACAATCCTTGATGGAGGGGCATTAAGGACTATTTTTCGTTCTAAAACATCTTCGAACGTGTCAGAAAACGCAGAGGTTGCCAGGAAAGTGATTATTGCCAAAATCAAGAATATAGTCTTCAATTTTTGATGCATCGCAAAAAAATCCCGGACCGAAATGAATCGATCCGGGGATTTCCCTTTTTAATCCTCAAGATCCTCAGATTGACCCCCGTCTGTGAAGGTCATATCTCTCGTTCAGGCAGGTCTTCTGACTTTCGGATCATCCTATTTGCCGCGCCTTCCCATTCCGTTTGAAACGGAACAGTGGCTTTTTGCAGCGTTCGTCCCCGAATACAGCGGCGGGCCCGTCCCCGATTCTTACGAGGTTCCCTATTAAGCTATACGAGCACCTGAACATTAAAAAAAGCTTTATATAAAAAGGGATGAAAGTCAATAAAAAATTGACGTGTGTTTTTTAGTGTCGTTCGAAACAGCATGCTTTTTCGAACCAAACATTAATCCTGCACTTTTGGAGCTAAAAATTGCAGATGGTCAGAGGCTGTTCCCTTGACAATGGGTTCTGACTGAAATAGTATTGGCGCGGATTTATAATCAAGGACCAGCCCTTCTCGCGCTTTAACTGGTGTCCATCCTTAAACGAGATAGTTTTTTCCGGCAGCAAATCTGCACTCAGCCCCACCCCTTTCCCCTAGGCCCTGCGCCCCGGAGGAATAGGCTCCGCCCCAGTTGAATAGGTTTCACATTCAACGGGGTGAAGATTCCATGGGGCATGAGCACAGATGCTGGGAAACAGCTATTGGTGAATGGGGGCTCGTTACAAAGATTGGAGGAAAAGCTTTGATCAGACAGAAAGAGAGAGAAATTATTCTGATTACAGGAGGATGCAGGAGCGGCAAGAGCCGCTTTGGTCAAAGGTGGGCTGAAGAGCGTGCCTCAAAACGACTCTTTCTGGCCACGGCCCGGGCTTCTGATGATGAGATGGTAGAGAGGATTCGCCGGCATCAGGCGGCACGAGGAAAAGGATGGGTCACCGTTGAAGAGCCTCAAATGGTCAATCGTGTAATCCAGGAACATGGATCAACCGTCGAAGTGATTCTTCTGGATTGCGTGACTATTTGGGTGAGCAACCTCTTAATGAAGGGGCTTTCCGATGAAGAAATTTTAGATCAGGTTAAAGGGGTAAAGGAAACCCTGTCTCAGGTTCCATGCTCGGTGGCTACGGTGACCAATGAGGTCGGCTGGGGAATAGTTCCTGACCACCCACTGGGAAGGAGGTTTCGTGATTTAGCCGGATCCGTAAATCAACTTCTGGCCCAGCCCGCGGCCGTGTCGTACTCATGGTGGCGGGGATACCTATGGTCGTGAAGTGAGATTGTTTTGCCTTAGACATTATACTAAAACTCAATCCCTCTTCTTGCCTTTATGCCTTTTCTGAAAGGATGTTTGATTTCTCTCATTTCGATGACGGTTTTTGACGCCTCTATGACGTCTGGATGAGCGTTTCGGCCGCTCAAAAGAATATGGAATCTCTGAGGTGTAAGAAAAAGCATTTCCCGGACCCGCGCGCCACTGATAAGCCCATAACTTGTGGCGATATTGATCTCATCCATAACGAGAAGCCCGTAATCTTGTGAGTAAATTTGCCTTTGCCACAGTTCCCATGCCTGTTGGGCGGCCCGTCTATGTTTCTCAATGAGATATGGGCTGTGTAGATTCAAAAACCCTTTCCCCATGGTTTTGATTTCGAGATGGGGTAATCTTTTAATGGCCTTAACCTCTCCATATGGCTGAGGAGATTTTATGAATTGAAGGATCAAAGCAGGAATTCCTATACAGGAGGTGAGCAATGCTTTCCCCAGGCAATACGTGGTTTTGCCTTTGCCCCTTCCGGTAACCACCTCAATGGAGCCATTCCCTTCCGGGCAATTTCCCGCCTGAGGCTGGCGTTCCATAGTGCGCACGACCATTTCTGTTACCAAATCCGCTTTTTCGATAATCTGCTCGCTTGCTCTCGACCCGGAGAGGACCAACTCGACGTTTTCAGGTTTTTCTTCCATTAATTTTAAGACATCTTCAAGTGGAATAAGTCTCTGGCTTAACATCTGATGAATGCCGTTCAGAATTACAATGTCAAAATCTCCACTAAAAACCGCCGCTCTTGACCTTTGAAAGGCCTCGACAATCCTACGCGGACTAACCTCGTCTGTCTTTCCACCGGCCGAACTCTTTTCAACAGCGGAATGTTCAATGACCAAATTGGGTTTAAGGAGTGAGGAAGCCATTCTGGCCCCTTCCATCAACTCGTGGGGCGTGAAACAGGTGATCAGTGTACGAAGACCTTGCCCTGCTGCTCTGAGGCTCAGGCCTACAGGGGCAAAATTCATTTGATCAGATTCACTTGTATATACTTGTATTAATCCCTTTTCCAACATCTGATGTCACTCTCGTAGGTTTCTGGTTTCGCTAAGGAGTTATATTATTTTGCGTATGGACACAACCAAAATCGCAAAAACAAGACTCAAATCTTTATTATTCATAAATAATATCCATTTTTTCAAAATATCAAGATAAAATAATTCATCTAAGAGACTCTTTGGCCTTTTTCCACGTTTTGTTTAAAATTTCTAAGGTTCCCTCACGGACTTCAGTACGGAAACCGAACAACTTGTTAAACTGGTTCACGTTTCGGCTCATTTGATCTTCAGACATGATTGGCGTTGAAATAAGGAGGGAACGTTCGTAATGGGCGAATAGGCGTTTTGCCAAATCCAGAGGTATGCCGCCAAATTCCTGTTCGAACATTCGCTTCCAGTGGATCGACCAACCAGGTATCATGAAGAAGGTTCCGGCAACCTTACACAGCTCGCCATAGTAACATTCACGCCCTCCTATGATTAAACCGACACAGTCGTCTACAGGATGATCTTCATCCATGGGGATGAAGATGGGTACGCCGACTTCCGATAGCAGTTCATCCGGGTTTTCAAGGGCGTTGCCGCACAGACCATATCCAAGAAGTAATGCATCCACATATGGACTCATTTTTAGAGCCGCCTGCACTAATCCTTGCTGAAGGCTTTTCTTCCTATTATGGAGCCCTATTTCCAGCACGCAAGCCAACACCTCCAGATTATTTGAACGATTTGGATTGAACGCTTCTATATGTTGGATTCGCCTAAGATTTTCGAGTCCCTCCGACTCAAGCGCCTTGATAATACGAGCGGAAGGGATATCTTCAAGCACCGTAATCCGTGTCACCTCGGATTCCTTACTCAGAAGATAAGCGAATTCAAGTTCCAGAATCTCGCATGTGAGGACACCCAATACCGCCATATGGTCGTCTTCTCCTTGGGTTTCGTCGAAAGTGCTTTATGGTATCTTATGTTGATCCCCTTGTCACTAATGATCGAGCAAATTTGCAAGATCTCACGTTAAATACGATTCCAATCTCCCTTAACGATTTTTTCTGATCAAATTGTGAACCATCTCGGTATTAGCCTAACATAATTTCCTTGACATTTTTTAATATCAATATATAAATAGATATTAATGTATTTATTTAATGCATTCCCTTACTTATAGGAATTGAGAGAATAAAGTAAGCGCTCCTTTCTGTGAAGGCCTAAATATTTAAGCAATTCAGATTAACAGGGGGGATATATTGTTGCAGTCAAAGAAGGAAAAGTACTCCAAGCTCAGTGAACACCTGGATACCATCGCCATTTTGGCGAAAAGCTTGTCGGACGAAAACCGCCTTCGTATTCTTCTTTGCGTTGGCAACGGGAAAAAATCCGTCTCCCACATAGTAGAGGAACTGGTTCTTTCCCAGCCGCTTGTCTCCCATCACCTTAAGGAGTTGAAGAGAACCCTTTTGGTGAAGGTGGAGCGAGAAGGCCCTTTTATCTACTATGAAATCGCCGACAAAAGAATCCTTACCATTCTCAAGGATTTGGATGTGTTAGCCACGGATTTGCTAACACAAAGAAAAACCTTTTAGCCTGCGGAGATGACCCTGTGAGTGCAAATAAAATTCAAGAAATAGTAAATGGTATGGACCCTGAAGAGGCTGCAGCGGAGATGGCCCTTGCGATGAAGAAACTGTTCCCTCTTCTGGGAGAGGAGGCTCGTCTAAGATTCGTCATGAGCCTGGTGGGAGACTCCGGTGAGGACAAAGTGGGAAGCATGGTCCACCTCTGACTGGCAGAATGCATGGACGAAGGTGTCGATCCAACGCAAATGTGCCAGAATCTGGTGGAAAAGGTGGCCCAGTCTAAACAACTCTCGGCAGTTGTTGAGCCTGAAGTCCTGGTTCTCTTTGAAAACTGGCTGGAAGAGCTGGAGACCGAGGTGATCTCTTGTGTCAGAAAAACCGGTTCTTCGGATCCCCTCGATCTTGCCGAGGCATTGGGCTTATCCAGCTCGGGCGCCACATTCCTTATCACCAAACTCAAAAGGGAAAATAAACTGTAGGGGCGAAGAATGAAGGGAGGAAAAAAAGTCCTCTTGGCCTTTGTGGCCGTAGCTATCACGGTTGGCGTTCAGTGGTACAACACCCGTACTGTAGCTCCGAAAGAGTCTGCCTGGGAGGATGTGGTGGCCGAAGCCAGGCGTGGGGGCTACCAGCTTATCAGTACTGAAGCACTACAGGAGCTTTACAGTAAGAAACCCCGGAGCCTTTTTCTGGTAGACACACGCCAGGAATGGGAGTACCGGACTGGACATATTAGAGGGGCCTTAAACTTTCCCTTTGAACCGACGTGGTTGTCGCGATGGCGAAAAAAGGGTGAGCTTGAGACATTCCTGGGGCCTGACAGGAATCGTCTTATCGTGTTTTACTGAGCCGGACTCACATGAGTCCGCAGTGACTCGGCGGCTAGGGTAGCCGTAATACTTGGGTATGAAAATGTCTACCGCGACCCTCAGGGGTATCCAGAATGGTATGCCAAAGGCCTGCCTGTGGATAGTTTTCCGGCAGGGCTCGCTACGATGGCCCAGGAGCCCGAGAAGCCGGGCCTTGTATACGGCTGGGCCATGATATGGACCCTCTTGGGTATCTTTGCAGGTGGTATGGCCCTTAATTTAACTCCATGTGTCTACCCTTTGATCCCCATTACGGTCTCCTATTTTGGCGGTCGCAGTGGAGGGGGGAAAGGCAAACTGATTGGCCACGGATTATTGTATATTGGCGGATTATCGTTAACAAATTCTTTGCTTGGCGTGGTTGCGGCCCTGACCGGGGGCCTCATGGGCGCGATGCTCCAGAACACTGTGGTGCTGAGCCTGGTAGCAGCTATTTTGGTCTTTTTTGCGAGCAGCCTTTTTGGTTTCTGGCAATTGCGGCTGCCAGCGAGCTTCACTCACAACGCCTCAAAAAGCTATACGGGTTATTTCGGAAGCCTATTTATGGGTTTGACTTTGGGAGTCGTGGCAGCACCCTGCATCGGCCCTTTTGTGCTGGGTTTGCTCACCTGGGTGGCGAGTATGGGTAGCCCATATCTGGGCTTCTTAATCTTTTTTACCCTGAGCCTTGGCCTGGGCCTGCCCCTCTTTCTCTTAGGCATTTTCTCTGGTCAGATTGATAAACTACCTCGTTCCGGCGAGTGGATGCTGTGGGTGAGAAAGCTTATGGGATGGGTCCTGGTGGTGATGGCCGCTTATTTTATTCGACCCGTCTTACCCAAAACAGCAGGAATCTTCCTTTTAGCAGCCGCGGCTTTAGCCGCGGGGCTTCATCTTGGGTGGGTTGAGAGGTCAAGAGCCAGTTTTCGAGCCTTTAACTGGCTCAAGTCTGCTGCTTTGGTGGTGGGTCTGGTCATGGCCACTCTCCTCACCGGATCATATGTGATGCGTGGCCCTGGGGTTACCTGGCAGCCCCATTCTGACCAGTTGCTGGAAGAGGCACGAAGATTAAGTAAACCGGTAATCATTGATTTCTCTGCCGACTGGTGTACGCCTTGCCGCGAACTGGATAATATAACGTTTCATGACCCTGAAGTCGTTAAACAGGCAAAGCGTGATTTCATCATGATAAAGGTTGATCTCACCCGAAGAGGCAACCCAATTCACGAACGCCTGTTGCGCCAGTATGGCGTCAAAGGCGTGCCAACAGTTGTGTTTTTGGATCGACACGGAAAGGAGAGGCGAGATCTCCGTTTGGTGGATTTTCTCCCGGAAGATCAGTTCCTGATCCGTATGGCTGAAGCCAAAAAAGGACCTGGTTTAAAATAGATCCAACCTATGTGATTAGCTGAAGATTCACCGAAGAGTCGCAGAGGTCGCTGCGATGAATGATTCACCAAGGCCGGCCAAAAGCATTTTATCACTATTCAATTTTCAATAGCCAAACGAGGAGAGCATGCTTAAAGTCAGATTTTTTCTCAACGAGCCCAACGGTAAGCCGTGAAAGCATTTTCTGGAAATGATGCCCAGGCTGGGCAATAAGTATGATATTGAGATCGAAACCATATCCAAGCCCCGGGAAGAATACAGCATCGATGAGTATTTTGACCTGGACCTCCCGGTTGCTCCTGCCGTGATGGTGGGTGAAGAGATTGTGGTGGAGGGCTCGGACGTTTCGTATGAGAAGCTCGATGAAGTCATCTGTAACCACCTGGGTCTTCCCCCGCCGGAGCCTCAAAAAAAAGGAATCCTTGGTCGTTTTCTAAAAAGGTGATCTTTATTTTGTGTTCATAGTCCATTGACAATGACTATAGTTCTTCGCAGATGAATTGATACCCTTTTTAACTAAACTCTTGCTCATCAAACTGTAAATCTTCTGTCCAGAACTCATCTTCGATTTTTCTTACCTTCTCAATAATTTTTGCGCACGTTTTACCTGTCACCTTGTC
>JAKLQB010000815.1 GCA_022013615.1 Desulfobacterales bacterium
GAAAATTGGCTCACCATGCCAAAGCCTGTCTTTGAAGGGAAAAGGCGCAGATCCCACCGCAGAAGATAAGCCACAATATAGTCCATACGGTAAAAGCCCCAATCTGTCAAATAAACCTTTCTTTTTTAAATTTATTCCTTTATAATATCCTTGTCTTTTTAAATGCATAAATTTATTCCTCATATTGTCAACTTGTGCGGTCAGGTACTTAATCGCTAATAGCTAACCGCTCAACTTGCTTATTATTAAAAGATATTTGAGAACATGAAACGCTTTATCGATCAAGAATTATTACAATGGAAACACCGTAAGCGACGAAAACCTCTTATAGTCCGTGGTGCCAGGCTGGTCGGCAAGACCTATTCCATCAGGTCTTTTGGGGAGAGCCATTTCGATATGTTCGCACTGGCGGACCTGGAACGAAACCCGGAGCTGCATCACATATTTAGCGGTAAATTAGACGCGAAGCAGATCATCGCGGACCTGGAAATCCTCCTCAGGCAGAAAATTCAACCCGGGAAAACCCTGCTTTTTATCGATGAAATCCAGGCATGTCCAAGGGCAATTACCGCCCTTCGTTACTTGTATGAGGAGGTGCCTGATCTACATGTGATTGCTGCCGGTTCTCTCCTTGAATTTGCCATGAAAGACATCTCATTCCCTGTCGGAAGGATACAGTTCCTTCAACTGTACCCCCTTTGCTTTGTTGAATATCTTTTAGCAATCGGCCATAACGAAGCAGCCGGAATCCTTCTTGAACCCCCCAAAGCGGTTTCAGAGCCAGTGCATGAGTTTCTGCTTGAAGAACTCCGGAGATATTTTTTTATTGGCGGAATGCCGGAAAGTGTCCTCTCTTATGTGGAATCAGGATCCATACAGGAGGCGTTTGAGGTTCAGACCGAGATCTGTGAAACATATCGGATGGATTTCACAAAATATCGTCCGCAGGTCAACAAAGATTGTTTGAACTCAGTATTAACATCCATATCACAAAACGTGGGACAGCAGATAAAATATTCAAGGCTCGCTACGGGCTTTTCAAACCCGACTTTAAAAAAGGCATTTGATCTGCTTGCAATGGCAAAGATTATTGTGAAGATCCCTTCTACGGACCCGTCAGGCTTGCCCCTTGGCGCTTCATCTTCCGATAAAGTATTCAAAGGCCTGATGGTGGATATAGGTCTAATGCGTTATCTTACAGGGATGCCTATAGATGTCGAATACCAAAAGGCTGAATTACTCAATATTTATCGAGGCGGTATGGCAGAGCAATTTGTCGGCCAAGAGATGCTTTTGTCCCAAAATGGCAGCCTTCATTACTGGTCAAGACAGGCAAAAAGCAGTTCAGCGGAAGTTGATTATCTGGCGATTATTGACGGAAAAATCTATCCGGTTGAGGTAAAAAGCGGACCTTCCGGAAGACTTAAAAGCCTGCACCTTTTTTTAAAGACCTATCAGAACTGCCCGAAGGGGATCGTTTTTTCTACAGGGCCCTATAGAGAATTAGCTGAAGAACGTATTTCCTTTGTGCCGTTATATTATGCGTTTTCTGCAACCGGAGGTAAGGTTAATTTTCAAGTGAGATAGCAGGGTTTGATACCTGGTACTCTTGCCAGTCTATCAAGCGTCTTAAATGGCTCCCTGATTTCAGATATCGAATATTAACAAAAAAAAGACCCCTGGAATGTTAGAAATGGTAAGCTATAATTTTAAGATTGTAAGTGGTGTCCTACGGAAAAGCTCAATCACCAGAGTCCCTGATATTTCAAAAGAACAATTAGATGACATTGTTCAAAATGTTGTGAGAAAAGCGAAAAAAAACCCCCTGAGCAACCAGGTGCTCAGGGGGGCATAAGGTTAATGAGGAAGGTTATGAATCCTGCATTGCAGGTTAAAGGTTAGGCTGATTGTTAACCATCCAACAGGGCCGTATATGTGGTGGCGTCCCAAAATGCCGTTATTTTTTCCGGGATACCTCTTCTAATATTTTTTTTAGAGATGCCCGGTAGAAAAGATGCACGCACATCTGAGGCGCTTTTTATGGAAGTACCACCGCAAACCCCCTGTTTATAAGTATAACCCTTTGAGGCCATGGGCCATCATGTGGTTTATTATTTGTGTTGAAGTAGGGTGGCACAAAAAAGTGCTTGTTTACCAGTTTTCCAAAGAACAGATTCTAAAGAGCGCGCTGAAATCCTTTGGCCATAAATTATTGCAAAACTCCTGCCATATATTCGCCCAGGCAATATAACCCCAGATTCTCAATAGTTAGCCCAATTCCATCAAAAGGCCCAACCCAAAGGATTGCCGTAATTTGCTGAAAGATGCCAAAATTTGTCAAAAGGAGTATCACCTTTGTGCTTCCAATTCTCTACTCTGGAAAGTAAAGACCCACATACAGGGACGTGGGTTTGATCTGGCCCAAGAAGGGACCCTGGAGACGCAAGGTTTGAACCTGAGGAGTACTGTAATGGAGTTCTGAAGTAATGGAAAATCGAAGATCCGCCTTCTTACTGGCGGTTGTTTTTTCTCCGCCCCTCCATCCTTTTGCGGATCTCCTTTTCAAATCCCCTGTCAGTGGGTCTGTAGAAAATTCTGTTCTTGACCTTTTTCGGGAGATATTCCTGTTTTA
>JAKLQB010000816.1 GCA_022013615.1 Desulfobacterales bacterium
AGATTGGCAAAAATCTTCGAATTTTTCATGCACATTAACACCCACATAGTGGATTCAAAACAAATCTAATCTAATAATAGCTTTCCTGCTTTTTCAAGTTTGTCAGCCACTTTCTCCATTCCAATATTTTCAAGACCTTGTCTGGTTTGAAGACCTGTTTTCATATCCCATTCACTTAGTCTGTAATATTCATCAAGCATACGCTCCCAAATATTATGATCTAACTTTTCTCCCTTATATGGCCCAGATTTAACTTCCTCATTATAGTATCGATAACAAGGGAAATCATCCTTTCGGCTAAACCCTACATGAAATGTATTAAAAGCTTTCTCCAAGTTATGCGCCTGCAGACCTTTATGATACAGCTTATCTTTTGACAATGACAAACCCGTTGCTGATGAGGCTAAAGCAACCCAATCGTCAAAATCCAATCCGTATACATAACTGCAATATCCCAACATATCTTGAACAGCCTTCTGTTGTTGTGCCCGGTAAATTGTCTCTGGTACCTCTTCGTATGAATTTATTGCTTTATTGGTTCCAAGCCAAAATCCACTTAAACTCCCTCGCAGATGTCTTCCGGCAACTGGGGACATTATTACACCAAATCCCCACCCCTTGTTAATACGAATACCATCCAGAGAATCCTGATTTTTGACATGGACTGCAAATTTATTCGATCCTTTACCTAATTTCCTGGCAGCACGAACAGCACCATCAGCCAGGAAATCTCCGTATCCATCACGATAGGCCAGCTTTTTCAGCATTTCTATAATTGCCTCGTAGTTGCCCCATACAAGTTCCAATCCGTCAGTATCATTTTTATCAATAAGGCCTTTTTCATAACATTCAAAGGCCCATGAAATCACTTGTGCCGCATTATCAGTATCCAACCCTAACTGATTACATAAATAATGGGCGTAGATAGCAGATTTAAGATGGGGATTATCAAACTTGGTGCAAAATGAATTGGATGAGTTGTTCCACCATCCTTCCCCTTGGATCTCAAATCTCCCGCCCTTTATCTTTAGCCATGGTTTACAGGAAATCGGGCAACTGAAACAGGCCACTGTACCCTCACGGTAATCTTGTAGAAATGTTTCACTTATGTTGGCAACTTTCTCTTTTTCCCAGTATTCATCTTGACCGTTTTTAACAGGTCTATAACCCCAATCCCATGTTGGTGAATCAGCCCGGCCACCCATAGCACCGTAATATCCCTTTTTGCGGATATCATGAATTAAACTCCAGTTGTTAATTTTTTTAATGGCCGCATGCACTAAAGACATGAACTCATCCGGATGGGCAATACTTATTTCCTTATGCCCACGAACAGCTATGGCCTTAAGATTTTTCGAACCCATAACTGCACCGCAACCTGATCCTCCAGCCGCACATCCGCTATCACAAATTATGCATGCAGAACGGACTTTATTTTCTCCAGCAGGCCCGATTGATGCAACTCTGATTCGTTCATCTCCTAATTTTTCACGGATTAGTTTTTCTGTTTCCCAGGTAGTTTTTCCCCAAATAAATGACGCATCCTTTATCTCTATTTTATCGTCATGTATCCAAATATAGCTTGAAGTCTTGGCCTGACCTGAGATTACTAAATTGTCATAGCCGGCGAATTTAAGCTCTGAACCCCAAAATCCACCGACATTGGCTGAACCAATACCATTATTAAAAACGTTTTTGGTATCAACAGATACCCTGCAGGCTCCTGGTGCCAGGGTCCCTACCAATGTTCCTACACCAAAACAAAGTAAGTTTTCAGGATCAGACCATCTTGTTTTAGAATTTAAACTATTAAGCAAGATCCATGTATTTATGGCCCTACCTCCAATCCACTCCCGAGCATATTTTTCAGTAGGCTCTTTAAGCACTTTGCCATTATTAAGATCAATATGCGCAATTTCTCCCGCATAAGAAAAAGGCCGTTTTAAATTGGCTTTCATTTTGTCCCTTTTCCTTTCAAGATTACTCTAGCCCCAAAAACGCATGCAGTAATACAAAACGGATTGGCTTCATCTATGCAATGATCACAGGTTTCATCGAGTATCATAGTTATTTGTTTATTTTGATTATTTCTTAATATTCTTGTACTAGATAATGTCGGTTTGAAAAACTTATGTCCGCTATGATGAAAAGAACAGGCAAGCTCACACCTTAAACAACCCCGACAACTCTCTGGATCCATCCACATTTTCATTGTATTGTCTTTTTTTCAATCAAAGGAATAATTCTTGGTAGGATATTATTCATTGTTATTCTAAAGCCGCAATTTAGGATGTCGGACCTTTATGCTTGTATGATCGATTTAGGATCATGATCTGCTCAATTCAATCAATAATATTGAGAAATGTCTGGCTCTTACCAAACAGGCGGTGTCCATATCAAAAGGACTTCGGCAGTCTCCTTCCCATTGTTCGCCCATCCGTTGGGTTGGCCACCGTTAAAATATAGAGTGTCTCCATCTTTAAGAGTAATCTGATCCGAACCGAGCCAAAAGTCAATTTCACCTTTTAAAACAAGTATGAACTCTTCAGTTCCTGGTGGGTGAAATAATTTAGGTCTGATATCCGAAGAACCTCTCGGTTTAATGATAGGGACCTGTCAAAGGACCAATAAAGGCGATTTTTACGGTTTTTGCGAAAGCCTCATTTCCTGATGCCGAAAATATGAGCATCAAGGAAAAGGCGACTGCGTATATGGCCAATGTTGCTGAAACTCTTCTTACAGTTTTTCCCTCCTTTTAATTGAATTATGCTATATACCGATAGCCCGTTCAAAAACCAATGAAATCACTTAAACCTTCTTGACATATAGATTGAGCGAAAGGAATAAAATTCTTAAGCCCTACCCATGACCATGGCCAGCAAGGCCATCCGCACAAAGACGCCATTATGGGCCTGCCTGAAATAGGCGGCATTGGGAAGCGCGTCCACGTCGGTGGTAATCTCATCCACCCTGGGGAGGGGATGCATGATGCTGATTTCTTTGTTTCCCTTCTCCAGAATCTCTCGGGTTAGCACAAAGCTCCCTTTGAGACTCTCATATTCGGCAAAATCATCAAAACGCTCTTTCTGAATGCGGGTCATATAGAGGACGTCTGCCTGAAGCGCCTCTTCAATGGAGGCTGTTTTCCGGCATGCAATGCTTTTTGTTTTCATGTGGGAAATTATCTCATCCGGCATCTGGAGAGCATCGGGAGCGCAGAAGATATATTCCTCAGGCGCAAAGGGCGCCAGGGCATAGG
>JAKLQB010000817.1 GCA_022013615.1 Desulfobacterales bacterium
AGGATCAATTCCAAATCTTAAGGCAAGGGGAACGATCAGGGGAGCTACCACCAAAATGGCACTGAATATGTCCATCATACAACCCACAAGGATTAAAAAAATGTTCAATATGAGCAGGAATCCTATTTTACTTGTAACCGTAGCTTCCATGAAATTTAGAATCTTTATGGGAATGAATGCATCCACAAGGTAGTTTGTAAAGCCCAGGGCAGCGCCCAGAATGATCATGATGCTACCAACCATTTTTGTGCTCTCCGTCATGATTCGAGGCAAATCTTTTGCCAGACTGAGTTCCCTGAATACAATAATTTTGACAAAAAGGACATACCCAACCGTAAGGGCAGCCGCTTCTGTGGCAGTGCTGAAGCCTGAGTAGATGCCGGCAACTATTAAGAGGGGGATTGGCAGCTCCCAGGCAGCTCCTTTTAGTGCAGCAAAGAACTCTTTGCCAGAGAATGAAGGTCTTTCGAGCTTCCATCTTTTGCCCATGTACACTGAGAAAAGGCAGGGAACACCTACCATCAAAACGCCAGGGATGAGGCCTGCAACGAAAAGACTTTCAATGCTCGTGCCTGAAACGAACCCATACAATATGATAGGAAGGCTTGGTGGAAAATGAAGACCCAGGCTTCCTGAAGTGGTCAAGAGTCCCAGCGAGAAATTTTCCTTATATTTTTCAGAGATGAGGGCAGGGAAAAGCAGGCCACCAAGTGCGATGATGGTAACCCCGGTCGCACCGGTAATCGCGGTAAAAAACGCACACGATACCAAAGCGACGACTCCGAGACCTCCGGGGACCCATCCAAAAAGGCTTCGTGAAAACCGGACCAGGCGGTCAGAAGTGCGCCCTTCGGCCATCAGATAGCCTGCAAAGGTAAACAAAGGGATGGCCAACAATACTGGCGCATTGGCCAAGCGGAAGATCTCAATAGGGATCGCCGCAAACTCAACCTGACTCACATACAAACCCAGCATGGTTGCAGCAAGAATGCCTATGAATAGGGGCAGGCCGAAAATGATCAGGACTATGAGTATTATGACCAGTATTAGGATCATTTCGTTATTTCCCTTGCCACTTGAAGTCCGTTATCAATGGTTCTCACAAAGAAACGAAAAAGGATCAGGGCAAACCCCACCGGGAGGATCAACTCGCCTATCCAGATGGGAAGATTAAGGAACAAAGTTCCCCCAAACTCCATTTCAATTTTGACATAACCTGCACAAACGAAGAGCATTGTGGCGGATATGATCACACACACCATAGAAAGGATGAATTCACGTAAAGGGAGCCATTTTGTTGGAAGCAGGGTGGAAAAGAGGTCTATTTTTATGTGTTTGTTTTCCCCGGTTATAAGGGAGGCACCCAGAAAGGTCAGCCATAATACGAGGAGCCTGACAAAGGGCTCAGACCAGTCAATATGCCCCATTAATGCGTTGGCCCATTGAACATGCCCATGTGTATAAAGGCCCCTCAAACAGACCTGGGTGAAGGTGAGAACGACCATCAGCGAGAGAAACGTGATAATAACCCACACTTCAAGCCTGGCAAGACCTTTATCGATCCATTTCAGGGTTTTCATGGCAAAGCAGCCTTTTACTGCGGCTTTTTCAGGATATCATAAACCCGGTTAAGGACTTCTTTCGGATAGATGGTTCCCGTCAGATTTTCGGCAACCCTGTCGTGGATATTGTAGAATTCGTCCAGGTCCTGACCTGAAGGGACAGGGACAATGGTCAATCCACTATCCTGGATTAGTTTAATGGCCTCTTTGTTTTGACTTCTTGATGCCAGGGTGAGAGACCGCATTGCTTTTTCAAATTTAGTTGTGAGTAGATCAGCGAGATTTTCAGGCAGCTTTTTGAAGTATTTCGACGAGATGAGCACTGCGCCCGTAGAATGAGTGAGCGGCAGAGCGGTCATATATTTCATGGACCTGTGCCACTGGAGGGCCAGGGCTCCCAAAGGGGGTGCGTAGATCGTATCAATCATGCCTGTATTGAGCGCAGTGGTCACGTCAGTAATGGCAAGAGGGATGGGATTGACTCCCATGTTAGAGAAGGTTTCTTTGGCAATGGGATCGCCTGACCATGTCCACACCTTAAGACCCGATAGATCCTTGACCCTTTGAATTGGCTCCCTGGAAAAAAGATGTACATTTCCAACCTCTGCCCACGCCAGGAGCTCAAAGCCTTTACGCCTGAATTCGTTTGTGAAGAAGGGGCGCATTTCTCCGTGAACAAGGTCTATCTCTTTATCATTTCGAAATAAGAAGGGAAGATCAAGTACTCTAACCATTGGCAGTATCTGCCCGAACCCTACACCGGAGAATGCAGCACAATGGATCTGCCCTATCCTCATCTTCTTAAGCACGTCCACCTCGTCTCCAGCGATTTGGCCGGCATAAAACCGGAACCCTAAACGTCCATCGCTCTTTTCCCTGAGTTCTTTATCGAGCGCTATCATATGTTTCATCCAGGTGGAGCCCTCTGGTGCGACCGTGGCAAACTTGATAAGGTACTGCGGCTCTGCAAAAACATGATCCGCCAGGATGAGTTGGTAAAAAAAGCATATCCCCAGGAAGAATAACAGCACTACAGGTAAGTTTTTTTTAAACAAAATGACCTCCTATAAAAATAAGTCTTCAGTCATGTCGAGAAGTTTTTTCGCTTTCTGCTGCATTACTGAATTTATGAGGCAGGCATCTTTCAGCTCACTGGGATGCCCCTGTACAGCCTCTTGAGCTAACTTTCGGAACAATCGCCTGTCCTGGATTCTCACTGCATAATACCTGGCAAAATAGTATTGAACAAAATAGAATTTTCCCTTACTCACCTCCATGGCCTTTTCAAAATACACCTTTGCCTGGTGAGCATCTCCACCTGCAAGTCCTGGCCTGGCCGCAAGAATTGTGCCCATCAGGACATATGGTGTCCCATACAAATAACCAGGATTTAGCTCTAAAACCCTTCCAAGACAAGCCTGGGCGATCCCCATCTGTGCAAGGGCAGCTGGTTTGTCGAGGTTCAAGTTTATCCATGCATGCCAGGACATTGTGGTATAAAAAAGGGCTTTAAACTCTCTCTCCCCAAATGTGTTCAATTTCGCACGGATGTTCTCCG
>JAKLQB010000818.1 GCA_022013615.1 Desulfobacterales bacterium
TAGGAAAAAAAAGAGACGCAGAAAGAATATTTCCAGAGACGTCGTCCACAAGCATGCCCATCAAAAGAAGAATAATATTTAGCATAAGCAGAACGAGCCATTTATTGGTTGTAAATTCGAATATTAAATTTGTCAGTTGCTGGGGCACTTGATAGGTAACCATAATTCGGCTGACCATTAAGATAAAAAACAGCAGAATCATGACTACTCCGGAGGTGATCATAGAGGTCTTTATATTCAGGGTCATTCCTTTAAAAGTCATTGTTCTGTGAAGAACGAAGCCAACAATTACTGCATACAGAGCTGACATCCCAGCCGCTTCGGTGGGTGTAAATACTCCGCCGTAAATACCTCCTAATACCAAGATAGGCATAAATAAAGCAAATCCAGCATGTCTTGTAGAATGGCCAATTTCCCCAATAGTCTTCCTTAGATTTTGTCGCTGTGCTACTTTGACCTTTTCCATTTTTCTGCACATAACCAAGTTAATGATACAATACGCCGTCATCATTAGAACACCAGGAATCAGCGTACTCAGGAAGGCTGCAAGAATGGAAATTTGGGCCGTCATAGCGAAAACTATCATTGGTATGCTTGGGGGAATCAATAAAGCCAGCATCGAGGAGGCTGCTACAAGACCCGTCGAATATCCTCTGTCATAGCCCTGCTCGACCATTTCAGGGATGATAACCGAACCAATAGCAGCAATGGCTGCCGAGGCTGAACCCGAAATGGCCCCAAATATGGTGCAGCTCACCACACACACCATTCCAAGACCTCCTTTGATTCTACCCAGAAAAGACATGGTAAAGGCTATTAGTCTTTTCGAGATGTCAGCATCCCTCATCAATCCCCCGGCCATAATGAAAAGAGGAAGGGCTAACAACGTATAAGACTCGAGGTTCCTGAAGGCAGAAGGTATGGCAAATCTGGGGTCCAGACCGGTTATAAAAAGTATAGCAAAACCGCCGAGGCCAAAGGAAAAGCCAACCGGTACTCCGAGAAGCATTATAATCACAACAAAGGCCATTATAATCAAAACAAGTGTCATAACTCACCTCCGGGTACTTCTCTTGATTGACTTATCGCCTTTTTAAGGTATTTGAGAAAATTGGCAATACTGTAAAGCGTCATAAATATTGCTCCAAAAAACATACTTCCAACGCTTGTGATCCTGGGCCACCAAAGGCCAGTAGTTCTCTCCCCCGTTCCATACAACCAAACGCTATATTTGGCAGAGTGATAGAGAAAAAGCAGACAAAGGAGGAGGCTTAAGCACCAAGTTATTGTCTTGACCACGGACTTAGAAAGAGGTGTATTGAACAGTCGTCCTGCCACATCCCCTTGCACATGTGAATCCATTTTTGTTCCGAATATGGCACCGAAGAAGTATACCCAAACAGCTATTAGCCTGGAGAATTCTTCAAGACCGAAAAGTGGAGACTTGAATATGTAACGAAGCATAACCTGCAGAACGACTGTTAAGGTGACCGTGGCACCACCAATAACGATCAGTATGGTAAAACTTTTGTCTATCATTCCATCTAAACAGCCCCAAACTTTATTCCAGCTTTTCAATGTCACGGCTTTTCCTTTCATTATCAGCGGAAGGAGGGCAGGAAAGACCCCCTTCCGCGCTTGAGTTTATAAAGGAAATGGACGGTCACATGGTAGTGTCCACACCGAATTATTTTGATATTTTTGTCGCGTGTGCTTTAACTTTTTCCATTAAAATGGAGCCAAGAAGTTCTTCTTGAATCCTGGGCCATGCTTTTTCACGGACTACCTTTGCGCCCTCTTCCCATTCTTCTTGTGTCACCTCATAAACCTTGACACCTGACTCTTCCAGCTTCCTTTTAAAATCGGTCTCATCCTTCTCTGCAGCTATAGCCTGATCACCCATAACCTTGTCCGCGCAGCTGGTTAGAATCGCTTGGTCCTCCGGTGATAGTGAATTCCAGAGTTTATTGTTCATGGTCAAAAACCAGTACTCAAAGCAATCACGTGTTGCGACCCAATACTTAAGCGCATCCCGCATTACATAGGCCTCAACTGCTGGGCAGGCCGAACGGGCGTCCACAATTCCGGTTTGCAGTGCAGTGAATGTCTCGGAGTAAGCTATAGGGGTGGATATAAAGCCTAAAGTTGGTACATATACCTCAAAGATCCTGATGGGCGGTACCCGCATTTTTATGCCCCTGTATTCAGCCGGGGTCTTCACTACTTTTTCGACCTTCTTAGTATAAGCCATTCCGTCCCATGCGTTGAGGTAAATGCCTAGAACTTTAAGCCCAATACTTGAGTAAAGTTCATCAAAAATAGGGGTAAGCCAGCCTTTTGAACCGATAGCGGCCCTTGCTTCATCCCAGGTAGCAAAAAGATACGGCATGAACATCAGATTGGTCCGTGGATCGTATGAGGTAGATCCGGCATTCAAGCCAATCTCCAGAGTCCCCATGCGGTTACCTTCGATCTGTTCCATCCAGTCACCTAAGGCGCCTGAAGGAAAATAGGTCAATTTGATGCGCCCCTCGGATTTCTCGCCCACTAATTTTGCGAACTGCTTACAGCGCGCGGCTGCGGGATGCTCCTCCGCTATTCCTTGACTAATTTTCCATTTATAGCTCTTCGCCTCGGCTTCGGTCGCGGATAAAGACCATGCCACAGCAAGGATAATCGCCATGCAAGCAAAAACAATAACTGTCGTTCTTCTAAAAAAAGACATCATTTCTTCCTCCTTTTCATTAGGGTTTTCGTTTTATCACCAACCTTACTGGCCTCTTCACTGTTCTGTTTCCTTAACATCACCTCCTTCCTCTTCCAAAAAATTTGACTTATGATTAAATGTCCTAGCCCTTCAGCCCATGGATAATAAAATCTGTATAAATCTTGGCGACCTCCTCTTTTGAAAACCGACCAGGTTGATTGAACCATATGGATACCGCTGTGCACATTGTAATTATTCCATAAGAAGCGACCTTGAAGTCCATATCCGTAAAAATGCCTTTTTCTATTCCTTCCTTGATCAGCGATTGAAATTTTATCTCATAGTCATCTCTCATCTTCATAATGTTTTTGTAGTTATCAACGGTTAACCCACGCAGCTCACTATCTGAGATAATAACTTCTTTTTGCCTCTCCATATGAAAGATGACATGACTTTGAATCGCCGCTCGCATCTTTTCCTCAGCGCCCTTGACGCCTTTAATTTGCGCCTCTAGATTTTCATCTAGGTCAACCATAGTATTTTTCAAAATATCGAAAAGTATTTCCTCCTTATTTGAGTAATGATAATAAATGCTAGATTTTTGGATGCCAGCTTCGCGTGCTATGTCACTGATGCTGGTAGCAAAGTAGCCTTTCTTGTAGAAAAGGTTAATGGAGATCCTTTTTATAGCATTCTTCATGTTTCCCATATGTTAATCCATCCTTCTTCCATAAGGCAGTCTCTGAATACTGTTGAAGGTGTTCCTGTCCATCTCGGCCATCTTTGAGAGTTCAACGAGAGTACATGTCGATTCAACGGGGAGGGTACGCATCCGAGGGGGATATAACTAACGACCGGTCGTTAGATAACTTTTACAATGACTCTTAAACCTTGTCAAGGATAAAATAGCTTTTTTTTTTAAAAAAAGTACTAAATCTCAAAAACATATTAATTCTAACTGTTTATATGATTATATCAGATCATAGTGCTTAGGTTTCCAAGAACCTTTCACATAAAAGTAGTGGCGTTCGAGGAGACTGCATTACAGAGGGGATTTGGAGAGAGTTATATGAAAATTATTGTAGGTCAGTACGTCGTTGGATTCCGCACATAACACCTTTTCATGGAGATAATAAAAATCAATCATAAGAACTCATTGTAAATGTCAACCCAAAATTGATTCACCGTGATAACTAAAGCCTTCAATCAAGTGGTCTACGGGGAAATGGTTCCTGAAGAACAGCAGTTGAAAATGGCTCAGCTCGCCTGGCGAAAATTGTGCAGTCCTTTGCATTGGCCCATCCGGCTAAGGTCATTGGTTCTTCAGTCTGGCGAAAGTACTATGCTCCCACA
>JAKLQB010000819.1 GCA_022013615.1 Desulfobacterales bacterium
CGCTGTAATTATTCTGAAAAAGAGAAAGTGGATACTTTACCCATATAGCATTTTCCATGCCAAGGTTTGGGCTTCGTTCATCTTTGTTTTATCAATAATCCCGCTACATAACTGTCTGACAAATTTTTCGGATGTTAATCAAGTCGAGCAATCAACCTCTTGCTTTTTCGCGGGACTATAGATAAAACCCTATTTAGATATCTGAAACTTGAAGACATCACATTTTACAACCTTTCTGTATATCATTACAATTTAAATGATAAACAGAACTGTATAATCACTGGTTACATTTTAATTCAACTTTGTAATTGAATTCGCAGGGGTTAGAAAACTGGAAAACACAAAGAAACGACATCATTATCTTCCAGAGACATATTTAAAAGGTTTTACAGATTCGTCCTCTGAAAGCCTATGGGTCTATTTAAAAGACTCTCCAATTGTTCGTAAATCAACACCTCGAAACGAAGGATGTCAAAAATACTATTATGCTTTTTATGATGCAGAAGGCAGTAGACATACAAATACTATAGAGGATTTTTTTTCGGATATTGAATATAAATTTAGTAATATTTTAATAAAAATCCATGATTGGGTAAAATTATCAGATCAAGACAGAGTCAATCTCGCTGTTTTCATCGCATTCATGCAAACTCGCGGGCCTTGGTTTCGTAGTGAAATTGACAGAATGGCTGCCGAACATATTAAAAAAGTAGGGCTGGAGAATGCAAAAAAAGATTTTAAGTCATCTCTTGATACTATGAGTAAAATCATAGGAATTGAGCCTAAAATACTGGATGACGATTTTTTAAATCTTATTTTATCAAGAGGATCTGTTTTTAGCCTCACCCAGGTCTTCGACGCAGCCTATAATTTTTACAAACAACTTTTAGAATTTAAATGGAGGTTTTTAATCTCAAACACAGAGCTTAAATATATTACATCAGACAATCCTATTTATTACTATTCTGAAAATGATCAGAATACTATTCAAGGAGATAGGATATTAAATAAAAATGTTGAAATGACGTTTCCTTTATCAAAAAAAGTTTCATTTTTAGCAATGAGAGAAGAATTACAAGAGGGCTATGGTGACGCAAATGGCCAAAGCATAAAAGCAATAAATAAGCGTACAGTTTGGGGTGCGAAGAGCAATATTTATGCCTCATTTAACGACAAAACATTTTTGTCCTTTGTTCAAAAAAATCAAAACATCAGACCTTATATGGTCATGGTTTCAAATAAAATGAATCATTAATGGGAAGTATTGAAATGTAACAATTTGTTTCAGCAGATAGCCAGGGCTGGGCGGGCCGTTCAAGTCGGAATATCCGTATTGCCCTGTCTACTGCTGAACAATCCGTTATGCTTTGGTGATTAACAATGGCTGATCCAACAAACTGTAGTAAAGACTGGGTTGATGTTTTAACAGCTTTAATAACGCCTACTATAGCGATTGCAGGTATCGCCATAGCGGTCTTTCAGTGGAGGCTTAGCAAGGTAAGATACAAGCATGAATTGTTCGATAAACGATGGGAACAATTTTCCGCAATTCGAGATTTTATTGGCAAAGCTCGCACAAAAGGAAAAGTAAGTCGGGATGATGAATATGATTTCATGATCGCCACGCGCGGATGCGAATTCTTATTCGATGATGATATCAAAACCCTTGTTGAGGACGTTCTTAAGAAGGCTGTATATTTGAATACGTTACAGGAAGAATTAGAAGGTTTAAAAGAGCCTGAAGAGCGTAAGAGAAATGTTGCACACCAGAGAGAAACAAGGGACTGGTTTGAAGAACAAACAAGCGGACTGGGACAACGTTTCAAGAAATTTCTCCGGCTTTAATGGGACCGCATAACCACCGTGTCCAAGGGACGGCGAGGAGCATGCCGCCCGTGACGCGGGTTAGTGCCAACTTTCAACTACTGCTATGCTATGAAAGAATTGGAAGGCTGAAAAAGTTTAGTATTGTATTTGAATACTTAAATAAAATCGGATAGCATCCTTTAAAAGAATGTGGCACGTTATCATCAAAATACCTATTAACGAGAAATTCCGCAGAATTCAAAAAAATATTCCACTATACAGAAATCTTTCTGCATGATAATCGTTGAATCAAGCTTTATATCTCAATGAAATGAGAGGTCTTGGAATGAGAAAATGTAAAATGATTTTGTCAATAATGATTTTGTCAATTCTGGCCTTGTCTATTTCATGTGTAACAAATCCTGATATTCGTCAGCTGTCTCCAGAGACTAGGGCGCGTGCAGGGAAGATTATGGTTTACAAAGGTTTTAGTATCCCTGAAGACAAATACCAAGTAATTGGCTATATTGAAGGAATTTCTTGTAAAGGTACATATTACTCAAACAAAGTGGTGAACGAACAAGAAGCAATAAATGGCCTCAGGATAAAAGCAGCGCAATTAGGAGCCGATGCGGTTATAAACGTCGTATGTCAATACAAAGGGTGGGGCTTTAGCAACTGTGTCCAGTCAATTTTATGTGTTGGTGATGCTATACGAATTAAGAAAGAATAGGACAGCACTGAACAATTTTGCTATTAGTTTACACTAAAAATAAGTATCGTATTAGAAACCTTCACTTTGAAAAGCTGCCTTTTTTAGTTTATGCTACCAATATTGGGGTGGGTATATCTGCTATGTATCACAGACCACATAAAGCGTTTGATATCAAACGGATATCCCAACAATGTATGCTTTAATATAGGCACTCGAATCAAACTGACGTACCACAATATCTTGTACAAGATTCGATAATTGAAATTACACCAAGAAGTCAAACATAACTATGACACTGGAATCCCGGCATTTTGAAGTATTGTGATGGTAATAATAAGAAAACCTGGTGCCTTGAAAATTAAGGTTACGATAATTATTCAAAGTCCCACCTTCCCTAGAAAAATATCGGATAGAGCATCTAATCAAAACCGTACAATGTTACAGATATCTGTATGACAGCAATTTCAAATCCGGCTTGAAGATATCACAAGGCCAGCCATAGTTCTGATATTGGCAACCCTTGACAAACAACCCGAGTCTTAGGTAACACTTAAAACAACTTTAAGCTGGCTTTGAGATGCCTAAAACAAGCATTATTCTTTTCAGGCATCGTTATCGGGTATAAGGAATAGCCTGCAGTACTTTAGAGCGCGTGCCATGGCAAAGCATAGAGAAAATAACTTAAGCACACAGATTGTCGAGAAAGCCAAAGAATTCGGGGCGTGTTTGGCTGGAATTGCAAGTGTGGAAGATCTCAAAGAATCCCCTTCTCATATAATATATGGAAAACTTGAAAAACATGAAGGCGTAGGTACCAAGAAAACCGGGAAAATAATACCCGGTCAAGTTTCGTGGCCTGAAAATGCCAGATCCGCAATCGTCATTGCCGTTGAACACCCGGAGGAAAGGCCGGAACTTGATTGGTGGAAGGATGGGTATAGTGGGGGCACGATCGGCAACCGGCTTCTCATGTCCATCAGTGATAAAGTCTCTGAGTGGTTGCAAGAAGAAAAAGGGATCAGGACAAATAAACTGCCCTATCACATCGAGCACGGTGGAATTTTCCTAAAGGATGCAGCCGTAATGGCCGGGTTGGGATGCATTGGCAAAAACAACCTTTTGGTGACCCCGGCATTTGGCCCGAGGGTTCGTCTCCGCGCCATGCTCACGGATCGGGTCTTGGAGGGGGTCGGCCCTATTGATTTCGATCCCTGTGAAGATTGCAATATGCCCTGTAAAAAGGCCTGTCCCCAGGAAGCGTTTCAGAGCAAAATTTATTCGGAAAAAGACTTTGGTATTGACAGGCTACCAGCCAGAATTGGTGTCTACAGCAGACATCGCTGCAATATCCAGATGGAATTGGATATCGATAACTGCGAAAAAACAAGAGTTGAAGGCCGGGATGAGCCGGCAAAGTTGGTCCGGTACTGCCGACTCTGTGAATTGACATGCCCGATTGCAGTCACTGTTTCTGAAGCCGAATAGCATAAGGAGGTATGTTATGTCTTGCTACTTCAGGCACATGAAGGACGTTCTCGATGAGGCCGGAATTGAGGTTACCAGAGAGAACAAGAAGGATATAGACAGGATAATCCATGGTCTGGTTGACGTGGAGTATAAGAATTGCCCGCCCACGTGGAAGGCGGTCAAAGAGCATATCAAAGGGGATGACAGGGCAAGAAGCCGGTTTATCCAAAATCTCAAAAAGGAGCTAAAGGTCGTTTGATTTTTCTTACTCCACCTTGATTTTCGTCACCTTCTTTTTGTCCTTTTTTGAAGCTTTTTTCTCAAAGCCTTCTATCCTTTCATCAACCAGCGAACGGATAGCCTTTAAGAACTCAATGCGTGATTGGGACAGGTGTTTAACAAACTCGGATCTCTTTCCGGAGAGCTTTTCCAGATCCGAGAAAAACCTGCCCACGGGGCATACGAACACCTCATTTTCATTTTTTTCCTTGCCCATGTTCATCTCCTTTAAAATAGATAGACAAATGTTGGCCTTCCAGCCTGGCCTTGACCTTTTTAGAAGCAGCAACCTGCCTTGGAAGCAACAGATGCTTTTTAAAACCTCCCACCTTAACAATTAATTCATCAGAGAACTTGTTAAGTTCAACATCCTGCTTAGTAATAAACGGAAGTTTAATGGTAAGCCGATACTCACCATTTTCTTTGATCAGATTATAGGGCTCTCCTTTAAAGAACCTCTCCAGGGGATTCCTCCCACCATATATCTGATCGGCCAAAACCTCCAGGCGATCATAACCCAGCACTTCATCCTTGAAAAGTTTTACAGGAAAGATGGGAATGGGGCTGAAGTATTGTTCTGCCATTTCCATATACTTTCTTTGGCTTTTTCTCCAGTCCGTGAAATAGGCATCCTGTATATCATCGGGCAAAATTCTGTTCATTATTATAGCATCAATGCTCATTTTATACAGGCAGAAATACATGAAGGCCCGCTGGGTCTCTTTTAAAACAATTTTTTCCGGATTGGTAACAAGTCTAACCGTAGTTATTTGTGGATTAACCAAGATTTCATCCACCCCTCTCAACCGCTCAAAGAGGTATTCAATTGCAGCAAAATAGTCATCGTCCGGCAAAGGAATATCGTAAATCCTTTTGGCCACAGGACGGACGTATTTGGCTATGGTTCGTTCCATCTTGAATATCTTCTTTATATACCACTCCAATGTCGTTGGAATACTTATGAAACGAAGGGATTCACCCGTGGGGGCGCAATCAAGGATAATCACATCAAACTGTTTTTCCTGGACGAAACGATTTATGTACAGGAGAAGGCTTACTTCCTCCATCCCCGGCAAAACGGCAAGTTCCTCGGCAAGGATTTCATCCAGGCCTGTAGTATTTAAAAGGTTGGAAATATATTTGTAGATGGTTCCCCAGTTTTGCTCTATTTCCTCCTGGATGTCCAGTTCCTGAATCCACAGATTTTTGCTGACCTTAATCGGCCTTCCTCTATTCTGATCGAGCAAGCGTGTCTTTAGATCAAAAATATCCGAAAGACTGTGTGCCACGTCCAAAGACATGATCACGGTCCTTTGACCCATCTCAGCCGATTTAATCCCTGTAGCAGCGGCAATACTCGTTTTACCGACCCCGCCCTTTCCAGCAAAAAATATGATTCTCAACGCAAACTCCTAACCCGGATAAACCGGAACCAATTTAGGAATTGTGAATTGAGGGATTAAGGAATTAAATATTGAATACTTCCGATTTTAAATTCCCCAATTCCTGAATCCCTAAGTTCCTAAATTAGATCCTTGTCCAATTTTCATGCAAATTCATGTTATTTTAAAGGCTTAAGTTATTTTCCGGTAACTGCTTGATAAGTTCGGGTAGCATTAGAAAAAATCCCCCTCAATCCCCCTTTTTCAAAGGGGGGAAGCTAAAGGAATGCTCTTATTGCGCAGTTACATTTTTCGATAATAAATTATGAGGTCTGATATAATATACAATAGAGTGAAGCTCAGCGTCAAACTTAACAGGACCTACCCCAGGACGAGGTCATTTAAAGAGGTAATACGTTGAATGAATAGGACTTATTTGCTTATTTAATTTTCTGAAAATCCGAAGCTCGAAATATCCCGCCTCGGCGGGAAAACAAATACGAATGACATAAATCCCAAATTCAAAACATGCCAAGACCCTGTAAATTTTGTATAAGTTCTCGAAATGTTTTGGTCATTTGATATTCGAATTTTGATATTGTTCCCCGCCCAGGCGGGGTATTCGTATTTCGGATTTGAGTCCCGTTATTGGCTGAGCAAATCCTCGAGATTTGACCAAGTTAAAGTCTACTTTGACGTTGCCGTGGGACCTACCCTGTCTCCCAACCCGGATTATGAAGAAGAAAAGGTCACAGGGATAAAACTACAATTTCAAAAATAACTTTTTTATGCTGAAAAAATTTTATAATATCAAATTGTTGTCCATATTTCTGCAATATTAATGATTCAATTGAGTTTTTACTCTAATAGATCGGGGAAACCATCTGCGCGTGGTTGACCTTTAGCCGGAGGAAATCCATGGCCAGGTTGATTAAGGGTATTCTGATTGCCATCTTTGTTTTGATTGTATCAGGTGGTGTGTTCTATTACTGGTTTCCGGGCCTTATTCTGGAATCTGCAAAACACGCCCTCCGCTTTTGGGCAGGGCTTGAAAGGCGTGAAGTGCAGGTGGATGATCATCATTGGGTTTACCTGGAAGGAGGAAAAGGTGAAACAATCTTGTTTGTCCACGGCTTTGGGGCTGACAAGGATCGGTGGGGTACTTTTTTGCCGGCTTTGAGCAGGTCTTACAGGTTGATCGTGCCTGATCTGCCTGGATTCGGAGAAAACTCCAGGATCGCCTCGGCTAAGTTCGACATCTCCAGTCAGGTAAGGCGGCTGAGCAAGTTTGTTGAGGCTATTGGGCTCAATAGATTTCACGTGGTGGGTATTTCCATGGGCGGATACATCTCAGCCTACTATGCCAGGGAACACCCTGAAAAAGTGAAGAGCCTTTGCCTTATAGATGCAGCGGGCGTTGACTCGCGGATACCGAGCTATCTGTGGCGACAACACCAGAAAGACGGAAAAGTTCTTTTTCTTTACAGAACGACAGATGAGTTTAATGATTTGATGGGGGTTCTATTCTATAGACCACCCTGGCTGCCGAGCCGCTTAAAAGATTATATTGCGCAACAGGGTGCCCTCGACTATGGCTTTCGCGAAAAAATCTTAAGAGAGACGGTGGAAGGGGGCATGAATCTCCTGGAGAGCAGGCTGCCAGAGATCCAGGCCAAAACTCTAATCATCTGGGGCGCCAATGATCGCATCGTTCATGTGTCCAGCGTAGAGAAGTTCCAAGAGGGGCTTAGAGATTGCAGCACAGTAATTTTGGAGAAATGTGGTCACATACCCTATTTTGAAAAAGCCAAAGAAACCAGGCGCGCGTACAGGGATTTCCTGGCGAGTTTGCCCTAAACACCGATTTTCTTATCCGTTAAAGGATAGTAACCTTGCCTTCATTACCCGGTACCCCATCTCCATCAGAGGCTTTAGATTCACTATGTCTGCGGTGTTGTATTGAATCAGCCGGTCAAGTGCCTCCTGGTCCCCCCACTGATAGGCCTTCCAGAGTAAGACCGCATCGTATCCGCCAATACCATCGATTTCCGGGGCACGGCCAAGGCCAAGGTCTTTCTCGATTTTTTTGAGGACACCCCTGTACCCAAGCTTATTTAGTAAGAACCGGAGGTCAATGTGGGCCGGTGGCAAGGAAATATTCGGGAACCACCGACGAATAAAGGGCAGATCAAAGGTGGTACCATTAAAGGTAATAACCAGGTCGTATTGGGAGATTGAAATCTCGAACTCATCTAAGTTGCTTCCGTTCACAAAGGTGTGAACATTACAGCCATCGTAGAGTCCAATAACTGTAATCTCATCCATCCCCTGGTAACCCCCGCTCGTCTCTATATCCAGGTAGACAGCCTTTTCTTTAAAGGCATCAAAGATCCTCCACATGTCCCCTGAAGAAAGGCGGCCTCGAAAAAAAAGGATATCGTTACATTGTTCTGAGGAGGCCTCCAGTTCCTGCCTGATAAACTGATCCCGGGCCCGGGAAAATATGGGTTCCCCGTGCTTGAGGAAATCCTGCCAGGTTAGAATATTTCTTTTCCAGAGATTTCGCTCTGTTTTTAGACCTATTCCCTGGATATGAATGAAGGTGTGTTTAAGCAAATGTGTCTCTCCTTATCGTTACTTATTTTGGTCTTGGAGAATACAGGTAGGTTCTCGAAGTGACAACAAGATTTGAGGATAATAAAATATCACCAAACATATTTCTTGGCAACTCAACTGCTAAAAGTTAGACTGCATTAATAAAAAGGAGAAAAACTCATGACAGTTGTACGAGTATCACCCAAAGGGCAAATTTTGATTCCAAAAAGAATCAGAGAAAAATATGGTGTTAAACCCGGCTCAAATGTTCAAATTTTAGAGGTACCGGAAAGCATTTTGATCAAGAAAGCTCCGGAGGACCCGATTTCAGCAGCTTGCGGATTCCTTGAGGGAAGCTTTTCTCTTACAGATGATTTAATTAAAGAGCACCGAAGAGAGTTGGAGAATGACAGACACAATTGTCCTCGATAGCTTTGCTTTGATAAGTCCGTTTCACAAAGAGCCAGGATGGGAGAAGGTACAGCAAATACTTTACGAACTTTCCACCTCGGGGCAAAAGGCCATCCTGAATATTATAAACTGAGGTGAGTTTTATTACATCATCAAAAGAAGAGTAGGTAAGCGCAAAGCTGAAGAGACTCTTGTTCTTTTAGAGCAACTACCTGTAGAAATTATCCCTGTAGATGCAAGGTTAGTCAAAGAAGCAGCAGAAATAAAGTCAGACTATGCAGTTTCTTACGCCGATGCCTTCTGTATAGCGACTGGCCAACGGTATAATGGGCAAGTTTTCACTAATGATCCGGAATTTGAATTAGTTCGGCATCTTATTAACGTGATTTGGCTCACTGATAAGTAGACACAGGAAAGCTCATTTCGATTAACTGATCACGGGGTACCAGGGTCTTGAGGTCTTCTCTTCGATTCCTTCCGGGACATAGGCCGTACGGGCCGGAGGCCGGGGTTTCGGAAGCCCTCAAGAACATGGCGAACCCTTGTCAGCAACTACCAGTCCTGTCTTGGGTATATTTTTTTGCAAGAATGCCGTAAACAACAAGATTCAGGCTCACGAATATTATTTCACCTATTCTGATGGCTCTTTCTGGCAGGTCCAGGTAGATAATTCGTTCCAGGTAATGGGCTATAAAGGAACCACTGTACAGCCCACCACTATCTGCGTGAGTGCTGCGCAGATAATTTTCAAGATATGTCAACGGGCAATAAAAGCTAAACAGGTTTAGGAACAGGGAAAACAATAGTCCCCCAAGGTGAAACCACGCGATCTTTGATCCAGTTAGCGCGAAAACAACTCCGAATATCAGAAATAGGATCCAGAGGAAATGTAAAAGAATGGTCAAGTCTAAGAAAAGATTATGAAGCCGCATTTTAGAACTTTCTAATGAGAGGACTTAATTTACACTGCCTCGCTGATAGACATAGAAACAGGAAATATCCCATCAAACCAGTACCAGGTACCGAATACCCAATACCACCTCAATTGAGGGTAAACATCCCATTTTCGTAAATCAGCACCCTTTTGCCACTTTTTAAATAAGCAGTGACTGTTTTCTTTTCGGTATTCACCAGATCCCAATGGAGTGCTGAATCGTTGAAGCCTAATTTACTTTTTATCTCTTTGGTGAGCTCCGCGGGGTTTCCATCATATGTGTCAGAATAAGAATCGCCCACAGCCAAATGGCAATTCCCATGGCGGCCACCGTAGTTTTCGTCATAAAGCGTATTGGCCATAAACCTGTTTATGCGGGAAAACCTTTTGTCAGTCAGGGAAAACTCCCCTACCCTGCTGGCTCCCTTGTCCATAGCAAGCTGTTTGACTACAAATTGTTTTCCTTTTTTTGCCTCTGTTTTGATAACAGAACCATTCTCAAAGATAAGCCGAACACCCTCTACATAATTCCCGCTTCGAAATGATGGCTGGTTGGCATAATAAAACCCTTCCGTTCCCCTCCAGTCAGGAGAAATAAAGGTCTCAAAACTCGGGATGTTGTGACCGGATATCCCGGCCCATTTTCGCTTTTCTCCGGGTGTAATCTTCAAATCAGTATTTTCTGATTCAATGCGATAGTATTCTACCTCCATGCTGTTTATCCATTTCTTTATGGAAATGGCATCTTTGTAAATTGTCTTCCAGGCCTGAACCGGATCGGATTTATCCAGGTAACATGCCCTGATGATCTGGTTGGTGTACTGCCTCAGGGAAACTTTTGCCTGTCTTGCCAATTCTTCTGTGGACAGGGTGCAAAGCGTCCACCCGTAGAAGCCCTTTTCATCGCGCTTCTGAAGGATTTCGCGAAGGGGTTTTTTCGCCACGACCGCTTTTCCGATTTTCTTTGGATCTATATCACTAAGGTGAGTAAGCG
>JAKLQB010000820.1 GCA_022013615.1 Desulfobacterales bacterium
CGGCGGGAAGCCGATTGACATTGATTCTGTCTTTTTTATCTTTACTCAGATACCCCTCAAATGCATCGGGAGCAAAGTCGGCAGCAAATTTCAACTTTGAAATCGTCCGTATCTTCTGTATCTCATCATGACCCAACTTCTTTTTGAAGGCCGCCATGTCATTTGCGATGGAGTTGTAAAGGTCCTGAAACGCATCTTTCTGCCCCTGCACATTGCCAGAGTAAAAGCTGTCTGTTGCTTCAGCTTTATAGGCTTTGCGCAGCCAGGTACTGCCGGCCGCATCTATCACATCTATTTTCAGGATCAAATGCTCCCCGTTTGACTCGAGGATCTCCCCTATCACCAGCAGATCCACCTCGGGGGTCTCGGTCGGGATAACCCGCACCGCGCCCCAGTGGCTGCTTTGCTGTAAGGTGTTTTTCAGGTGATAGGGAATGAAATGGCGCTCTGCTTTTCTGATATCCGGATGGGTACCCTCTTTCTTCGCCTTCTCCTCTGTGAGTTCCTCGCTTTTAAAGACGGCGATTCCCACGTCGAGCAACTCCTCTTCGGGAATCTCCTGCTGGGCTTGAATGATGGACGTAGGGACAACCTTTTGCGCCTGGTAGGTGGCGCAACCACTGAGAACAAAAAGAAGTGCACAGAATATAAAAACATTATGAATAGGTCTTTCCATGTGAACCACTTACTGACTACTTCCTTTCTTATATTCTTCATACTCCTTCCAGAGTTTTTCCTTAAGCTCCGGATCGGTCTCTTTTTCAGCCGCCTCACGAATCTGCCGGGCCACAATGTCATCATCATCCCCACTTGAGTGGCTCCGCTGCTTCTGTGTAGGGGTTTGGCCTTTGCCCCCCCCTCTGGACTCTGATTCCCGGCCCTCTGCGGTTGTTTTTTGGGCATCCACACCTTCCTCGGGAGGAATCTCACCTTCCTTCGAGTCCTCTTTCCCTTCCTGGGCTTCAGCGGCGGTTTCGGCTGAAGAGGTGTCTGTCCCCTCGCCTTTTTGCCCCGCCTGCTGACCCGCTGCAGCAACCTCTTCGGAAAGGTCCCTCATTTTTTCAGTTGATCTTGCGAGAATTTCATCCCATTTCTTGAGTAACATTTCGTCAAAAGACGCCAAGGAATCACCGAACTCACGCTCCAGGTAAGCCATCCCATCCAATTCTTCCTTTTCCGGAATCTCAGGATCTAACCCCTTACCCGCCTCGGGCGATGTAGAGGAACCGGAAGGTTGGCGAGACGGTGCATGCCCGGCATAGGCCGCCTCCATCTCCTTAACAATCCTGCGGTTGTCCGTGGCCATCTCCTGTACGCGTCCAAGATAGGCCTCATAATCCTTTATTAATTCGGGGGAAACATTCTCAGAATTATTGAGCTTCTCTAACTCGGAAGCGATATGCGCTTCAGTCGCCTCGCCTATGCGAAGGTTTTCCCGAGCCAGTTCAAGCCTCGATTTTAGTTCTTCCAGGGAAGCCCCATAAGCCAATGTAACAAGGCCCAGCCACAACATTCCTGCGATTAGAAGTTTGTCACGCTTTATGTTTGCAATATAATTCATGAATATAGGATATAATGGCTTGTTCACGGTCGGAATCCACTCTGAATGAATAGAGTTTATTTGCCTGACCCCTTATCTTGGTTGTACTACCACGTCTTAGAAATGCTGTATCTTGAAATGGCCAAGCTTAAAATAGAACATTATCAAAGCTTGAATTGTGAATAGCAAATTATTAACCTGTTTGCACTTGAAGAGCATGCACCTCATCAGCAAGCCGGCCCTCAAGCAAATCCTCAGTAACTTCAAGATCATGCCGCGTCTGGAGATTTAGCCAAAACTGAGGTGACATACTGAAAAACCGTCCCAAACGAAGTGCCGTATCCGCAGTAATAGATCTTTTCCCATGTACGATTTCGTTAATGCGCCTGGGGGGTACACTTATATCCTTGGCTAGTCGGTATTGACTGATCCCCATGGGCCCCAAGAATTCTTCCATAAGAATTTCTCCTGGATGGATGAGAGGAAGCTTTTTGTTTTTTATATGATTCTCCTAATGATAATCTGTGATTTCAACATCATACGCATTGCGATAATATCGTCAAGCGTTAAGCTATAAAAATAAAAATGAGAACTATTCCTCTAAACCAGCACCCAGTACCGGATACCAAGTACCACCTCAATTGACTTTGACTCAATTGAGGCATAAGTCATGATAATAACGTGCTTTTTCTTTGTCAAGGTGAAAGCGGGATATGCCTTTCTTCAATAGTTGAGGTCTTTATTCTTGAATAGGCCTTTTTGATGTACAGATGCCATAATATCGTTTGATGACAAAGAGATGAGAACACCACTGTGATTTCGCATACATATGCGAAACCCAGGAAGGTCGCCTGGAACCCAAATGATAAAGGGACTAATGATAAAGGGACAGGCGATTTATTCTATTTATTGATATATCCGTTCAGATAAAATACATTATGGATATATGCTCTTTTCACCTATTAAAACGACGTACAAAACATTTCACGAAACAGAAAAGTAGCGCTCAGTTATGGACTTGGTTTAAAGAATTCCCTGGGCGCGTCATTGAAAACTAAGCAAGACAAAATTGAAAACCTTAAAAAAAGGAGGAAACAAGAATGAAGGAAGCATTTCACAGCATGATCGAACTGCGTCGAAGTGTCCGTCGTTTTAGGCCCGAACCGGTAAAATCGGAGGTTTTGACCAAACTGGTGGATGCCGCTCGCTTATGCCCATCTGCGGCAAACAAGCAAGCCCTGATCTTTATTGCAGTGAACGACCCCAAACTTGCCAGAAAAATTTTCGAGACCCAAAAATTTGCTGCTTACCTGGCAGAAGCCGGTCAACCCCAACCTGGTGAGGAACCCACAGCTCACATTTTGGTGGCGCAGGGCAAAAACCTTGCCATTGCGGAAACGGTGCGTGATGTGGGAGCTGCGGTGCAGACGATTCTCATGGGGGCGTGTGCTTATGGCCTTGGCGCGACTTGGCTGCGATCTTTCGATCGACCCAGAGCGGCCAAAATTCTTGACCTCCCTGAGCAATACGAGCCGGATTCGGTCATCGCACTTTGTGTGCCAGCAGAAGCGCCAAATGTGGTTCTCATGAAAAATGGGGATATAAAATACTGGCGAGACGAGACCGGTCAGCATTTTGTTCCGAAAAGGGCCTTTGAGGACGTCTGTTTTTTGAATGGCTTCAATAAAGCGTGGAATTAAGCTCAATTGGGGTAGTCTTTTTCGATCGGGTACTATTTAAGATTTTGGTGTAAGAGAACGCCGACCCTAAAAGGTTCATTTAGGGCCTGAAAATGCGATTATAGGCCCCATTTTGGGCTCCTTTTGTATCCTTTCTCCAACCATTTCAATCCGTTACCATGCCGTTACCATGGCCCGGCCCCGGGCTACATTTTGCTATCCTGCCCATAACTATTTGCCCGTTGAATGTTTGAAAGGCCTTTCAGATTGCCTCAATTAGCATTGAGAGTTAGTCAACGAAGTATTTGATTTTAAGACAAATCATAGATAGTCACGACAGTCAACAACGTATGTCCATGAGAAGCTAATGATTCGCCTATAGATTCCGCAACGGCTTAAAAAGATATTCCAGACCGTTTACTTTAATCTCATAAACCATGCGCAACATATCACCCAGTTCTCCGGCTGGAAATCCTTTTTGGGAAAACCAAACCACATAAGGCTCAGGTAGGTCGATCAAACGCCGCTCCTTATACTTGCCAAACGGCATCCGCATCTTGGCCAATTTAA